>CAYSRH010000008.1:0-17002 GCA_964433245.1 uncultured Bacteroidales bacterium
CATTAATGGTTTTGTCATTTAATTACTCCCTGAGACAAATCATGATTTGTCTCTAAGGTGTTACTTTATAACTTGGCAATGAAAATAATCATTTGCCCCTACTCTGTTATCTTGTCACTTTATTACCCTGTAACTTTTTAATAAGCCACAGCGTGGCGAAAGTATGGTAATAAGGATGTCACATCCTCCACAAAAAGCCCCCCCATAAAGCCTCGTAGGCGGTATGGTTTAATTTGTTAAATCGTTAATCTTTCCTCACACAGCGAATCCGGTAGTTTACGATCTTAAAGTTGGTGGCCTGGTTGCCATTGTCGAAGTACTGAATACACGCGTAGTTACTGCTGGACTCAGTACTACTCCAATAGTAGTTAGAACTAAAACCGCCAATAGATGCCCGATTGTCATACAAAGCATTTAACTCATCTTTGGCAGGTAAATACCAATCGTCATAGCCATAAGCATTCAAGGTATCACATAAGTAAGCGGCATAAGCACCTTCGCCCTGGTATTTAACTATACTGTCTGTGTTGGCTCTACCATCTGTAGCACTTGTGGCATTTGTAGTTGTGTAGCTTCCATTATACCACTGGATGCCTGTTGAATTGTCAACAGGATAAACATACAAGGCGCCATTGAAATTAACTGTCTTTCGGAAAAAATCCTGTGGTCCATAGCTTATGCCACCTGCATTAATTGCATATGAACGGTAGTAATAATTAGCTTCAGGGCTTAAACTGCTTATTGTTACAGTAAAGCTTCCCGTTCCTGATGAAGCAGCAGACTCATAGTTGTCAGATTTGGTGGGATTAGTACTGGTGCCATATACAATACCTCGTTCGAGTATGGTTTCATCGCCACCTACATCGACTGTGCCTCCTGTACTAAAAGAAGTATAACTGATAAAAGTAGCATCGTCTGTTGCTGATACATTTGCCAAAGTCGTTGCTGTTTTATCTGTTCCATAATTTGTGCCACCCTCGTTGGTGGCATACGCCCGGTAATGATAAAGCGTGTTGTTTGCTAAACCACTGGCAGTGGGAGAAAAAGAACCGGTGCCTGTGCCGGCAGTGATTTTTGTGCCACTAATGTCGGGGTTTTCAGATGAGCCATATGCTATACCACGAGCAAAAATGCTCGCTCCACCTCCGGCTTCAATGTCGCCTCCGGCAGCAATGGAAGTAGTGGTAAGCGCAGTATAGTCTGCCGTACTCAAAGCCCCCAGGGTAGCTGTAGTTACCTGTGAACCATAGTTTGTACCTCCGGCATTGGTCGCATACGCACGAATATAATATTTAGTATTATTGGGTAAACCGCTTATGCTACTGGTAAATAAACCTGTGCCTGTGCCATCGGTGGTAATCGCATCGCTTGTAGTGGGTGTGCCGGAAGTGTTGTAAGCAACACCACGGACGATAATGGCCTCGCCACCCCCTACGCTGATATCGCCGCCTGTTTCAAATGCCGTAAGTGTATTGTCACTGGCAGAAGTTGTGCTTAAAGCGGCTAGGGTAGTAGCTGTTTTATCTGTTCCATAATTTGTGCCACCCTCGTTGGTGGCATACGCCCGGTAATGATAAAGCGTGTTGTTTGCTAAACCACTGGCAGTGGGAGAAAAAGAACCGGTGCCTGTGCCGGCAGTGATTTTTGTGCCACTAATGTCGGGGTTTTCAGATGAGCCATATGCTATACCACGAGCAAAAATGCTCGCTCCACCTCCGGCTTCAATGTCGCCTCCGGCAGCAATGGAAGTAGTGGTAAGCGCAGTATAGTCTGCCGTACTCAAAGCCCCCAGGGTAGCTGTAGTTACCTGTGAACCATAGTTTGTACCTCCGGCATTGGTCGCATACGCACGAATATAATATTTAGTATTATTGGGTAAACCGCTTATGCTACTGGTAAATAAACCTGTGCCTGTGCCATCGGTGGTAATCGCATCACTTGTGGTGGGCATACCTGTTGTATTATAAGCAACACCACGGGCGGTGATGGCTTCACCACCACTTACACTAATGTCCCCACCTGTCTCAAATGCCGTAAGCGTATTGCCACTAACTGAGGTGGTGCTTAATGGGGCAAGCGTGGTAAAATCTAATTCATTGCCATAGCCCGTACCAGCGGTATTGGTGCCATACGAACGCGTATAATATTTTGTATTATCGTTCAAACCTGTTAAATTGCTTACAAAAGATAACCCTCCAGTTCCAAGCATTGTTTTTTCTAAATACCTATTGATAGTAGGTTCTGACAACGTGTCCCAGCAAAGACCATGTTGAAATATCTCACCCCCTCCATTATCTAAAATTTCTCCACCGGACCTTGCTGAATTGGATGTTATCAATTCTATTGCCACTGTCGTAATACTGGGAACATTTACAACTGTACCTGCTCCCAATATTAGCCAGTTAGAACCATTACAATATTCTACCGCATTACTTGATTCGTTGTAACGCATTACACCCTTATTATCCTCGTTACACTCCTCTGTCGTTCGTATTGCTATTTTGTTAAATGTGTTTGCATGATCCGATAGCAATGCATATTCAGCAGTATCTGCTTTCATCGTTTTTTCTGCTTCATGTGCGTAAGAGACTGTATCAGGTAAAATGACAAAGCTACTGTTATTCAAATACAAAGTATCATTGGAAATGCTTAATACCTGCTCCTCATATTCCGGCAGTTTTACAAAGCTACCGCCTGTTAAAAATATCGTATCGTTGGAAATGCTCAACACCTGTTCTTCTTCGGTGAGGTAGGCTGATAAGTCGGGTGTGCCGCTTAAATCGGCATAGTTGCCGGAAAAGCCCTCGGGGATGATGACAAACGCGCCATCGCCATGGTATAGGGTGTCGTTGGAAATACGTATTGATTGTGTGTCGTTTGCCTTGCTGCTTCCGGATTCTAAAGCGTACAGTGCATAAGGTACCGCCATCATCTGCTGGATGCCCATAAGCTTATAGTCGTTGCGACCACGCACATCTACCTCTACTTTTAAGAAATGTGGCTCGCTGCCCCAGCCCACCTCCATAATGGAGGCATTGGGACTCAGTGCGGTGCTATTGCCATGACCGATGACCACTGAAAACAGACCATTGTGGTCGGTATGCGTGGCATGCTCCTCCTGGTACACCACCTCGCCATAGGCATTGCCTTTGATGATGGAAAAGCGCACCTGCATGGGTTGGCTGTGGATGATGCGACCGTTGATGTCCATCCCCGCCACCTCCTTGCCCTTCTCGTCAAGCGCCACCGCCTGGTAGGTGATCCCGTCAACTAATTGGGCGTTAACACTAACCAGGGAGAACAAGAGCAGACATAGGATAATAAGTATAGTAAGTGCCTTCATAATTGTATGGTTTTATTAGTATTAATTATCTATAGTAAAAGCCAGTCCCATGTGGAACATAAAAGCCCTGTTGTTTAATTTCTGATTTTGACCTTCTTTGTTTACATCCAATTGACTAAGTCCTGTGGATTGTGTTGCCTGGAGGAACACCATGGCCTGTTTTGTGAATGCATACAAAACACCTGCATGCAGGTTAAACCCAAAGTCCATACGTTTAATGGCATCCTCCTTAATCATATTGTAGTAATCGCCGCCCACATTCTGCTCTGCCTTAAAAAGGTAAGCCGCATAGAGCGAAGCTCCGGCAAAGGGCTGAAATCGAAACTGGTCAAAGATGTAACCTGCCCCCAAATTAAAATCTAAGTAATGCAAAGACCAATGTAGTTTTTGTGTGTTATAAAGCGAATTGGCGCCCAGGTTTTTATACCCCAGTTCCGGGCGAATGTAGATCCCCGAAGGTAAAATCTTGTTGTAGTTCAATGCGTAAGAATAGCGAATGTCTGACTCCATATTCTCATCTACATTGCCCTCAGAATCGGTGTAACGAAACCAGGAATAGGTTTGCGAAAAATGCATGGAGAAATTGTCTTGCGAAAAGGAACTCAGGGTAAAGAGCATAGAGGCTAATAAGAATAGTGTACTTTTCTTGCTGAATAAAAGGTTCTTGTTCATTGTGTTTTCTTAAATTTTATGGTTTGGGTTTTATTTAAAAATTAGCGAATGATAACTATTTGCAGGTATTTGACAGGCGTATCCTGCCAGTAGAGAGAAATAACATAGGTGCCACTTACCCAATCTCTACAATCAACATAGTTGGTTTCGCCTGATTTGATGTATGCGTTTGTAAGGACAATGCCTTTCACGTCTCTAATTTGCATAAAGTAATCTTCTGCTTCACCTTCTATCTGTATGGTAAAATTATGGCTTGCAGGATTGGGGTACGCCAATAGAGAGACCTGGTGAGAAGCAAGAGTGCTCACACCATTGCTACTAAATGGCTGCTGGAATCCTTGCCTGAGGACTGATCCTTGCGCATTCACCGTTGTCGTATTGGATGGCTGCCCCATGGTTTGCCTTAGCACCACCCCATCAGCATATTGTGTAGAACCTAATATACTGAGCGACTGCCTTTCCAGTCGCTGTGCATTTAACGATGTTAGAGCAATAAAAAACAAGCATAACAACAGGTAAGATTTCTTCATATTCAACGGTTTTGGTTAATATTTTTTATGCAAAGGGTAAAATCATTTTAACAATTATAAAATTACACAATAAAAAAACACCAGTCAAGCTTTTTGAAAACATACGCATACTTACAATACCTATACGCTTGATTTCCACATGGATATAATTAAAAAAAATGACCAGACAGTATAGGCTATACGCAGCCACCTCCGTAAGGGAACTTGCACCGATAAATAGAACGTAATAATGATTCAGGGGCGTTATTTCTCCGGTTATGAGTCCACCGCACACATTAGCTATGCCATACTGAATATGCAACAAAAATGTGAACGAAAAATTAAGTGTCATGTCTTAAAGAAAAAATCAACCCGTTCCCTTTAGGGTTTAGGATAAAATTGGGTTGATTTTGGCAATAATTTTTAATTTGTTTATTTTTTGTTTTTAATTGATCATATGTAGCTCATCATAATTTTATTTCCAGATTTACAGGCAGTTATGAGAGCGTTGTAAAAAAGAGTCGAAAACAAAAAATCAGTTATTCTCGTCGGTAACAACAAACCAGATTTCTGTCTCCATAGGCATCATTGACTCTTGCTACGGATGCCCAAAACTTTCGTTCACGTAATATTTCTACCGGATAAGCAGCCTGCTCTCTTGTGTAGAAATATTCCCAATCATTGGCTGTTACCTGCTGTAAGGTATGTGGTGCATTTTTTAAAGGATTGTTATTTTTGTCGAAAACACCCTCTTTCACTTTCTTTATTTCTTCATATATAGCGATCATGGCCTCGGCAAAACGATTCAATTCCTGTAAAGACTCACTCTCTGTGGGTTCAACCATAAGCGTTCCATACACCGGGAAAGAGAGTGTCGGGGCATGGAATCCATAATCCATAAGCCGCTTTGCCACATCTGCTTCTGTTATGCCTGATTCTCCTTTTAATGACCGTAGATCAATGATCATCTCATGTGCTACGCGACCATTTTTATTGGTGTACAAAACAGGATAATAATCTTTTAAAAGAGATGCCAGGTAGTTTGCATTCAGGATTGCTATTTCTGCCGACTTCTTTAATCCATCCCCTCCCGCCATCATGATGTAAGCATAAGATATAGACAAGATACTGGCACTCCCGTAAGGAGCAGCAGCAACAGCCCCGGTTCCGTTCAAGCCTCCGGCGGAAGCAAGCGGATGGGTGGGCAAGAACTCAACAAGGTGTTCAGCAACAGCAATCGGACCCATTCCGGGACCTCCTCCTCCATGGGGAATGGCAAATGTCTTGTGCAGGTTTAAATGGCAAACATCAGCCCCGATAATCGCAGGACTTGTCAATCCCATCTGGGCATTCATATTCGCTCCATCCATATACACCTGCCCCCCCTCATCATGGATCATTTGCACCATTTTTTCTATCTTTTCCTCAAAAACCCCATGGGTAGAAGGATATGTGACCATAAAAGCGGCAACTTTCCCTTTGTTTTGATCTATTTTCTCCTGAAGGGAGGTAATATTTACATTGCCCATCGTATCACAGGCAACAGTTTCAACCTTCATACCTGCCATCACAGCACTGGCAGGATTCGTTCCATGTGCAGATGCAGGAATAAGCACCACATCACGGTGATCTTCTCCTTTATTCTGTAAATATTTCCGTATCACCAACAAACCCGTATATTCCCCGGCAGCACCGGAATTCGGTTGAAAAGAAACGGCCGAAAGCCCTGTGATCTTTTGCAGAAACTTGCCCAGACGATTTATCATATCATAATACCCTTCAGCCTGTTCTAAAGGAACCAGGGGGTGAATATTCCCAAAATCAGGCCAGGAAAGGGGGATCATCTCAGAGGCAGCATTCAACTTCATTGTACAGGACCCCAAAGGGATCATCCCGTCTGTCAGGGCATAATCTTTTCGTTCCAAACGTTTCATATAACGCATCATCTCACTCTCAGAACGATATGCAGAAAAAATTGCTTGTTGAAAAAAAGCATCTTTTCTGCAAAGCTGATCTTGTAGAACCCCTCCCTCTTTTGGCTTTGTTTTAATAAGTTTTTTATTCAATACCACACAGAAAACTTTAATGATATCATCAATATCTTCGCGGGAGGTTGTTTCATCAATACTGATCATGACGGTATCTTTTCCCACATAATAAAAATTTATTTCCTGTTCCAACGCAATTCTTTCGACCTGAGAACTTGAAATCCCGGATGGAAGCTGTATGTGAAGCGTATCGAAATACTGTTTATTCAATTGTTGACAACCAAGTTCCCGGAGCGAAGATTCCAGGCTGGCAGCGAGGGCATGAATTCTTCTTGTGATGATACAAAGTCCTTCATGTCCATGGTAAAGAGCGTACATACCTGCCATTGTAGCCAACAAAGCTTGTGCTGTACATATATTTGAGGTAGCTCTTTCCCGCTTAATATGTTGTTCCCTTGTTTGTATCGCCATTCGAAAGGCCTTTTTTCCGGACACATCAATTGTTTCCCCTATAATTCTTCCGGGAATATGACGTTTAAAGACATCTTTGGTGGCGAAATACGCGGCATGGGGACCTCCAAATCCCATTGGGATGCCCATGCGTTGTGTTGATCCCACCACAACATCAGCATTCCATTGAGAAGGAGGTTTTAATAAAGCAAGTCCTAATATATCAGCTCCGACAGTCAAGAATAATCCTGCATCATGTATAAGTTCCGAAAAGCGGGTATAATCCTCAACACTTCCCAAAGCATTCGGATACTGTACATAGACACCAAAAAAGGACGCTTCGGGTTTAAATGATTGATAATCTCCCACATCTACATCAATACCCAATGCTTCACCCCGGGTTTTTACTACATCAATAACCTGGGGAAAAGTATTTTTGTCCATAAAAAACCTGTTCGCATCTTTCTTGTCTTTGCTTCGTGCATGAAAGAGCATGATCATAGCCTCAGCAGCAGCTGTTGCTTCATCCAACAATGAAGCATTGGCAATTTCCATGCCTGTCAGCTCACAAATAACAGTCTGAAAATTAAACAAAGCCTCCAAACGCCCTTGGGATATCTCTGCCTGATATGGAGTATATGAGGTGTACCATGCAGGATTTTCAAGAATATTCCGTTGAATAACACCCGGCATAACAGTACCATAATATCCCAAACCGATATAACTTTTATACATTTTATTCAAAGAGGCCAGTTCTCTTATATGCTTATAGTAATCATATTCGGACATTCCCTCGTTCAATCCTGTTGTTCCGGGTTTTAATATCTCTGCGGGAATCGTCTCGGAGATTAATTCATCTACTGAATCGACACCTACAACATGTAGCATCGTTCTTATATCCTCTTCGTCCGGTCCTATATGCCTGTCAATAAATCTTTTTGCTTCCATGTCTATGTTATGATACCAAAAATGGGTTTGTTGCTTTTTCTATTCCAATGCTTGTGCTATCTCCATGTCCCGGATAAACCAAAGTGTCCGGTGGCAATGTCAACAATTTTTCTCTGATATTACGTATCAACTGTTCATGATTTCCCATAGGCAGGTCTGTTCTCCCGATGCTCCCCTGAAATAAAACATCTCCGGCAATAACAACAGCATCTTTTTCACAATAAAAAACAATACTGCCCGGCGAATGTCCCGGAACATGTAATATGGAAAGTTTGCTTTTCCCGAAAGTAAAAACATCTCCTTCGGCAAGTTTTTTGCCCGGTCGGGGTGGTTGTTTTACGGTTAATCCAAAAACAGAGCCGAAACTTACTGCCTGATCGATCAGGAAAAAATCCGATTCGTGTGCATAGGCATCAACAGAAAACTGTTCAACAGCAAATGAATTCCCCATGACATGATCCACATGTCCGTGTGTATTGAGCACTGCCACAGGTTTTAATCCTTTTTCTGAAATAAAACACCTCAACACTTCTTCTTCTCTTTCATTCTCACAAGCCGGATCAATAATTACGCAGTCATCTGTTTCATCAAACAAAACATAGGTATTGACCCGAAAAGAATTAAAAACAAATTTCTCTATCTTCATTATTGTATTACGATTTTTTCTCACTAACGCCCCTTAACATCGGGACAAACTCAAACAGTCCGTGTTCGGAACGGGTGAATTTTTCATCTTCTTCTTTTTCTATTAAAACCATTGTTTGTCCCGGCGAAGCATCGAGCGGAACAACAAGCTTTCCCCCGATCTTAAGTTGTTCCAATAATGGTTTTGGTATTTCCGGAGCTGCTGCTGTTATCAAAATCCTGTCAAATGGAGCGTAAGTAGGCTTCCCCTCATACCCATCCCCGTAAAAAAGGTGTGGGTGATATCCCATCTGATTCAATAATTTATTTGCTTTCAAATAAAGATCTTTCTGACGTTCTATTGAAAATAAGCGACACCCCATCTCCATCAGAATAGCCCCCTGATATCCTGATCCTGTCCCCACTTCCATAACCTTCATAGAAGGCTTAACCTGTAAAAGCTGTGTTTGAAACGCAACCGTATAGGGTTGTGATATCGTTTGTCCTGCCGCTATAGGAAATGCCTTGTCCTGATAAGCATGTTCCCAAAGGAGACTGCTATCAATAAATAAATGTCTCGGCACCTGTCGCATTGCCTGCAAGACAGCACGATCCTGTATCCCCTTCTTTTCTAATGAGTCTATCAAGCGATGCCTTTTCCCCTGCATATCAGGATTATCCTGCAACATAAATTACACTTTATTTTTTTGTTAATCAAACAAAGGTACATTATCTTTCTGCTTATTTCGATATACAAAAACAAGAGTTATCAACAGTTAGGCGTTAATAATTATTTAACAGATATAATGACGATGCAAATACTCTTTCTTAAGTTTGTAAAAACGATTGCGCATGAAACAATGCACCGGAACCGGAATTTATCAGATTTCTCATTTTGATAAAGAAATGAGCCGGATTTTTCTATCCAACCCTGACATTCAAAGTTTTTTCAATGACCAACGAACGGCATTAAACATAGAAACCCATGGGACAAGTTCATTTAGTGATAAGGATTTGTTCCTTGCTCAATGCGATACCGTTTTTTTTTCAGACAGAACCCCTGTTCATGAACTTGAAGCATTGCTGAACAAATGCAAAAAAATCATCCTCATTGGTATTCCTCTCCTATTAACTGAATATCAACAAGAAATTATCAGTCATATTCTGGAAAGCAACGTTGATTTTGAAATCATTCAAGCATCTGATTATTTAAAAATAAACAATCTCCTTGAAAAAAAACACCATATCCAACACATCTCCATACAAAGAACCTTTTGCTATGGGATGTTGCAAGGAAACAAACTTCTTCAACAGATCACAAACGACCTGTTTTTTATTCTTTCATTAAGCGGCGACCGTATTCTGAAGATAAAAACCCAGCCACAATACACCTCCGAACATGTTCTCCTTGTATTGAATATTCTGATAGAAATGGGAAATGGAAGCACTTGTATTTTACAATATGACCAGATTGACACAGATAATCAATTCCTTATCTCAATTTTCACTTCCGAAGAAACTTATAAGATAAAAAATCACCAAGAAGTCAAAGTGTTAATACAAAAAAATCATCTGATAGAGATTGCTTCACATCCCATGCAAAAAGAATCCCGAAAAATCATCGAAGAAACGATCAGCATGACCCTTCATGAAGACTCTTCAATGTCAAGATCGCTACGTTTCTTACAGGAAACAATAAAAAATCTTATGTTGATAAAAAAGCAACTTGTTGTTTAATTCCGGGTTTAAATATTTGTTCGATCTTGTATGCGGGTGTCTTAATTGCGATAAATAATTTATGGTACATACCCGGAATTATTTGTTTGCTTTTCATTCATCACAACTGACCTGCTTCCACCAGTAAAACGATCTGCTCAATCATATAATCATCGCCCAGCGGATCATAATTTGCCTTCATGTTTGAACCAAATAATCTTGCTAATGTTTGCCAAAAAAACGCAGAAAAACCACCTCTGAATTCTTTTACAATATCATATGTAGTATTTCCGGTTTCTCTGTGAATTAATTTCATTAACAAACGACCCTGCCGGATATTCAGCTTTTTCAACTCATCCTCAAATTCAGCCAGCAATTCTTCCTCCACCTGTTTTGCATATCGTGCCTTTTCAACATCTCCGGAAAGAGATGAATACACATCATAAAATTCAAGTAAAATATTTCCTGCCAGCTTGGCATAGGGGTAAACCTTTTTTACATCCCTGATCAATCTTTGATATCTCCTGTAATCACGCGGATTTCTAAAGTCAACTTTAGGAAAAATGAATACTTCCGGAAGCATTCCATATAGAATGGTATCCCCATTTTCAATCTTCCCTTTCATTACAATCACGTCATCCGCTTTCTTCGCCTGGGAAAAAAGCGGCAATGAAATATACAGCAGAACAAGAAAGAAAAAGATTCTATGTAACATTGCAAACATTATCTTTTTACAAAATAATCATGATTCAATAACGTAGTATCATTAATTTTGTTTGCTAATATAAAAAAAACCAATGAGAAAACTCCGAAACAGTGAACTAAACAGATTGGATATCCGGACCTATCAGCATGCAAAGAAAATCCCGGTCATTGTCATTCTGGACAATGTCCGAAGCCTCCATAACATTGGCAGTATATTCAGGACAGCTGATGCACTTCTGATTGAAAAGATCCTGTTGTGTGGTATTACAGCGACACCCCCTCATCCGGAAATGCACAAAACCGCTTTGGGGGCAGAACAAACCGTTGCATGGCAATATTTTCAAGAAACAAAAGACGCAATCAAAGAAATAACAGAAGAAGGGTATCTGCCCATTGCTGTGGAACAAACTGAAAAAAGCACACCGCTACACCTCTTTCATTATACAAAACAGAAAAAATATGCTTTGGTCTTTGGGCATGAGGTAAAAGGCGTACAGCAGGATGTTGTAAACAGATGCCGGGAGGTAATAGAGATCCCCCAATATGGAACCAAACACTCGTTCAACATTTCTGTAAGTGCAGGCATTGTACTCTGGGATTTTTTTAAAGTTCTCTATACTGTATCATAACAACGATTCAATGACCCTGGGATAGTGCTGATATTCCAATGCCTGGACTTTTTCCGCGATCTGTTCAGGGGTTTCATTGCGACGCACATCACAAGAGGCTTGGAAGATAATCTGTCCCGCATCATATACTTCGTTCACATAATGAATGGTAATTCCTGTCTCTGTGTCATTATTTTCCCGCACAGCTTTATGTACACATCCTCCATACATTCCTTTCCCCCCGTATTTTGGTAATAGTGCAGGATGTATATTAATGATGCGTTTCGGAAAACGTTGCACAAGATATTCCGGGATAAGCCAAAGAAAACCTGCCAGCACGATCATGTCCACATCGTTGATTTCTAAAATATCAGCAATGCAGGTATGTTTATAAAAAAGCTCACGATCAACATACAGCAGCGGAACATGATTCCTTTTGGTCCTTTCTACAACAAAAGCATCTCTTTTATTTGTCACAACAAAGAGGATCTGCACATTGTCATTTCCCTTAAAATACGTGATGATATTTTCCACATTACTGCCCGAGCCCGATGCAAAAAGAACTATTTTTTTCATTCTGTTTAAAATTTACAACCATGTGCTTTCGGTTTGGCACATATTTTTAATCATAACTGCTTGTGTGTCAAATTTATTATCATGGCTCGGTTCATATGATTAATCTGTAGTGTG
The DNA here is from genome assembly GCA_964433245.1 of uncultured Bacteroidales bacterium. Classification (GTDB taxonomy): domain Bacteria; phylum Bacteroidota; class Bacteroidia; order Bacteroidales; family JBBRXJ01; genus CAYSRH01. Next base: position 12,254 of record CAYSRH010000008.1, read on the forward strand.
CGTTTGATGTACAAAAATACAAATATAGAAAAGAATTACAAAAACCCGGTAATAAAAAAATTATGAATGCTGTATTCTGTCTACTGACAGCCACAGCGTGGCGACAGTATGGTAATAAAGAAATGCAACCCATCCACATAAAGCCCCGGTGGGGGCGACACTATATGGTTCTTACTTTTTGGCAGCCACCCAAATTTTACTTCTTCAACTTTTCCTTAATGAAAAGTTGAGCAAAAATCAAGGCTTGAAAGTCTATTTATGGGTTAGTCATTTAATTACTCCCTGTTTTTACGCATTTTCAGCTAATGCAGCATTCTTCTCGGCAGATAGGCAAGAGGTTCAATTAAACGATTAAACAAATCAACGGTTAAACAAAAAACTTTGCGCCACCAATTTTATATGGGTTTAGCTTTCTTTTCTAAACCAACAAACGCTTACAAGTCAATAACTTGCAAGCGTTTTGTTGTGACCCTGGCGGGACTCGAACCCACAACCCTCAGATCCGAAGTCTGATGCTCTATCCAATTGAGCCACAGAGCCATTTTTTTTTATAACTATCCGGGTGGCAAATTTAACAAAAATGCCAATAAACTTAATAAAGATATCCTGTTTTTATTTCCGCTTATTTTTCGGCTTGTAATCGGTACTTAATACCTTGAATTCTGTTCGCCTGTTGATTTGGTGGGCTATTTCCCTATAATCTTCGGATGCGAGGGCTTTAATATATTCCTCTGTTAAGACATCTCCTTCTTTGAAGAATGGCATGTTGGTCGCCATCTGCTCATCAACAGTCTTGGGCTGGCTTTCTCCATATCCCTTTGGCACCAGTCTGTCCGGATCTATTCCACTTTCTATCAGGTAGTCAACGACAGATTGTGCCCGTTGCTGGGAAAGTTCCATATTTGCTTCTGCTGATCCTCTGGCATCTGTATGCGCCATTAGTTCAATAACGATCTCAGGATTCTCGTTCAGCGTTTCTACCAATTGATCAAGTGCCTCTTTGGATTCTTCCCTTAATGTCCACTTAGCAAAATCATAGAATATATTCGGCAATTCAATCGGATCATCAATTGATGGCATGACAATTTCCACATTGAAATCCTCCGCCTGGTCTTTGCCCCTGGTAGAAACATTACCACGTCCCCGTAAATATCCTTCAGCAACAGTTGTGATAACATAATCAGTTCCCGGTTTCAGCATAAATCTGAAGCGACCTTTGTCATCAGACATGGATTCCATGGTTGATCCGTCACTTCCCAGCAAACGTATTTCAACACTTTCCACCGGCTCTCCCTCATCATCGACGACAGCACCAATTACATTAAATCTGACAGGCGGCAGTACAAAAGCATATATATCATCTCCTGTTCTCCTGATACCTCTTGAAGAAGACAGATATCCCCTCTCCGCATCATCTTCAAAAATCACCCCACAATCATCATGTTTAGAATTAAACGGATGTCCCATATTAACTACCTTCCACCCTTTTTGTATTTCTTCGGTCTTAAACACATCAAGCCCTCCCATTCCGAGGTGTCCATCGGAAGAGAAGTAAAGTGTTCCGTCAGCATGGAGATAAGGAAAAACCTCATTTCCGGCAGTGTTGATTTGAGATCCGGCGTTTACCGGTTCAGCCCAGTCACCTCCCACTTTTTTTGTGTACCAGATATCCATGCCTCCATATCCACCAGGCATATCCGAAACAAAATAAAGTGTATTGCCATCTTTGCTTATGGCTGGATGTGCAACAATCAATGTATCATCTTCTATCAAAGATATCTGTTCCGGCTTTCCCCACTGATCACCGTCTTTTGTCGAAACATAGATCTGACATCCCTTCTTTCTGTTTCGGCTGAATTCACACCTTGTAAAATAAAGCTTGTTATATGATCCGTCAAGCGATGGAGTCCCTTCTGAATGTTCTGTATTCACTTCCCCTTCAACAGGAACCGGAACACTCCAGCGACCCTGCCTGTCGCGTTTGGACATAAATATATCAGCAAAACGTTCTCCTGTTGCACCATGTATCATTTCTCCTGTTGCCTCTTCTCTTGTTGAGGTAAAATACACAACACCATAATCATCTTTGGCAAAAGCAGGAGCATAATCCCTGGAGCGGCTGTTAAAGAAATGAGCTTGTTCAATGATATATCCCGTAGGATTTGCTTTCCATTCCTGTGCAATTTCACAGCTTCTGATCCCATCTATGGCCCGTTCATCATCAGGTTCTTCTTTCAGATAAATATTAAACTGCTCTATTGCTTCTTCGTATTTTTCATTTTGTTTCAGAGCCTGTGCATAATAGTAATGTACAATTGGTTCTTCATATCCCCGCCTGATGGCATTTTTGAACCAAAGTTCTGCACGCAAAGGCTCATTGATCTTTCTGTGGCTGTCAGCTATTTTATATAATATGTCTGCTTTTTCCTCATTACTCTCTACCCTGTCATACGCATCCTTCAGAACTTCAATGGCTTCATGATATTCTCCGGCCTGATACACTTTCATCGCATTTTCTACACGTCTGTCTTGTGAATACAAGTTAAGCGAAAGAAAGCACAAAGCTAAAATCAGGTAATTGCAGGAAATTCTTATCATGATACAAATCTGATATTAAAAATATTCTTCAATAATACTAAATAATGCCTAAAAAACATGAAAACAAGGGCAAAAAAGTGAAGTCAAAGACCTATCTTGTAAATAATATCTCTCTGTATTTTGGCAATGGCCAGTCCTCATCATCAACTGTCAGTTCAAGCGCATCAACATGCAGTCTGATTTTTTCCATATAGGGCACAACTTTATCATTATAAAGCATTGCTTTTTTTCTTTCAACAGCTTCCGCGTTGGCCGTTGCACGGGCATCAATCATCTCCTGTACCAGACCTTTTATTGATATTACATGCACTGAAATATTGCGTATCAGGTCAAATCGACTTCCGGACAGCTCCTTAGTTTCTGCCTCTCCGTACAGGGTTTTCATTTTTATAAGATTGTCCATCAGTACATTTTGGTACTTCACTGCTACGGGGATTACATGGTTAATTGCCATGTCGCCCAACAATCGGGATTCAATCTGCAATCTCTTTGTATAGGTTTCAAGCATTACTTCTGTTCTGGCTTCTATCTCCTTTTCAGACAAGACGCCCATTTTATTAAACAGGGAAATTGCGTCCTCTTTCAACCAGGCATCCAATGCTTTGGGAACTTCCGGCGTATTGGCAAGCCCTCTTTTCTTTGCTTCTTCTTTCCAATCGTCACAATAATTATCCCCTTCAAAACGAATGGGTTTGGAATCAATGATATATTTTTTTATGATCTGAAAAACAGCTTCATCTTTTTTTATGCCTTTCTCTGTCAATACATCAAATTCCTTTTTAAATTCAATCAGTTGGTTCGCCACAATGGTATTCAGAACCGTCATCGGCGCTGCACAATTAGCAGAGGAGCCTACTGCCCTGAATTCAAAACGGTTTCCGGTAAAAGCAAAAGGAGATGTGCGGTTTCGGTCTGTGTTATCGAGAAGTATCTCCGGAATTCTTCCGATGTTCAGCTTGATGGCTGTTTTTTCTTCCGGGGTCATCTTTTTGCTTGACACACGTTGCTCAATATCATCAAGCATTGCACTCAATTGAGCTCCGAGGAAAACAGACAAGATTGCCGGAGGTGCTTCATTGGCACCCAAACGATGTTGATTGGATACTGTTGAAATAGAAGCAAGTAAAACATCTGAGTAAGAATATAGCGCTTTCAGCACATTCACGAGAAATGTCAAAAACTGTAAATTTGACTTTGGATTTTTTCCCGGGGCCAACAAATTAACGCCGGTGTCTGTTGCCATGGACCAGTTGTTGTGTTTTCCTGAACCATTCACTCCGGCAAAAGGTTTTTCATGAAATATCACCCTGAATTTATGATGCTTTGCCACCCTTCGAATGACATGCATGATCAACAAATTATGATCAACAGCAAGATTCACCTCTTCAAAGATCGGAGCAAATTCGTATTGGTTGGGAGCAACCTCGTTATGCCTGGTTTTAACGGGAATACCGAGTTTCCATGCCTCGTATTCCACTTCCTGCATAAATTGGGAAACCCGTTCCGGAATTGCCCCGAAATAATGATCTTCAAGCTGCTGGTCTTTTGCCGCCGCATGTCCCATCAGTGTTCTGTCAGCAATCACAAGATCAGGACGGGCATCAAAGAGTGCCTGGTCTATAAGGAAATATTCCTGTTCCCATCCAAGTGTGGCATGTACCTTTGAAACGTTTTTATCAAATATCTGGCTTACATCAGTGGCTGCCTTATCCAAAGCATTTAATGCCTTGAGCAGGGGGGTCTTATGATCCAGAGCTTCTCCCGTATAGGAAATGAAAATAGTGGGAATGCATAATGTGGTGCCAAAAATAAATGCCGGTGAAGAAGGATCCCATGCGGTATAGCCACGGGCTTCGAATGTATTTCGCAATCCGCCCGAAGGAAAAGATGATGCATCGGGTTCCTGTTGTGCCAGAAGATCTCCTGAAAAACGCTCAATAAAACCTCCTCCCACAGCATAATCCAGAAAAGAATCATGCTTCTCTGCAGTTTCCCCCGTTAAGGGGTGAAACCAATGGGTATAATGGGTAACACCAAACTCCATGGCCCAATTTTTCATACCTGTCGCGACCTGATCTGCAATTTTCCTGTTTATGCTGTCATTATTTTTTATAGCAGAAACGATTGATTCGTACACATCCTTGGTCAAAT
>CAYSRH010000009.1:0-16349 GCA_964433245.1 uncultured Bacteroidales bacterium
CAATACCTGATTGGCTCTGTTCACTACACTTCTCGGCATACCGGCCATCTGTGCAACATGAATCCCGAAACTATGTTCACTTCCTCCCTCCTTGAGTTTACGCATGAATACAATTTTATTCTCCAATTCCTTAACAGAAACATTAAAATTTTTTACCCGTTTTAATGTTTTGGATATCTCATTTAATTCATGGTAATGCGTTGCAAACATTGTTTTGGCTGTGGCTTTGGGTTGTTCGTGTAAATATTCAACAATGGCCCAGGCAATGCTGATCCCATCATATGTGCTGGTTCCCCGACCTATTTCATCAAGTAAAACGAGGCTTTTCGGTGTTACATTGTTTAGTATGCTGGCAGCCTCATTCATCTCCACCATAAAAGTAGATTCTCCCTGGGAAATATTATCAGAAGCCCCTACCCTGGTAAATATCTTGTCAACCAAGCCTATCGTTGCAGAGGATGCAGGCACAAAAGACCCCATTTGGGCAAGCAATACAATCAGGGCTGTTTGTCTTAACAAGGCAGACTTTCCGGACATATTGGGACCTGTTATGATCATGATCTGCTGATCATCTTTATTGAGCATGACATCATTTGCAATATAAGATTCATCAACAGGCAATAACTTTTCAATGACAGGATGCCTTCCATCTTTAATATCCAATACATCACCTTCAACGATTTCTGGTCTTACGTACTCTGAATCCATGGCCATAGAGGCAAATGACAACAAGCAGTCAAGCTTTCCAATGAGCGTTGCATTCAGTTGGATTCCCTCTACATAGCGACTCAGTTCTACAACCAACTTTTGAAACAACTCAATTTCTATCTGTAACATTTTTCCTTCTGCTTCCAAAACTTTCGTCTCGTACTCCTTCAGTTCACTCGTTATATAACGTTCAGCCTGGGTTAGCGTCTGCTTTCTGACCCAGTCTTCCGGCACCTTGTCCTTGTGTGTATTCCTTACCTCAATATAATACCCAAAAACATTATTATAACCTATCTTAAGAGATGATATCCCTGTTTTTTCAATTTCCCTTTGCTGTATTTGAATGATATAGTCTTTCCCTGAATGAAAAACCTTTCTGTATTCATCAAGATCAGGATCAACACCATCGGCAATAACCCCTCCCTTATTAATTACAACTGATGGTTCATCAACAATCATATGATCTATTTTCTCAACCACACCAAAAAACGGATTGAGTTGCTCGCCTATGCTTTTAAGCATCTCGTTCTTAGACTTAGAACACGTCTCTACAATCGGGGCAATTTGTTGCAAAGATAATTTAAGCTGTACAATCTCTCTCGGATTGACACGACCCGCAGCAACTTTGGATATTATCCGTTCCAGATCACCAACAGCTTTTACATGATCACGGATATCCTGAAAACAAGAATTTTCTTTTATAAAATAATCCACCACTTCATGACGCTCCTTAATAGCCTTGATATTTTTCAATGGAAGCGCCATCCACCTTTTTAACATTCGCGATCCCATTGGACTCACTGTCTTATCAATGATCTCAATGAGTGATTTTGCATTCTCATTAGGAGAACTGAAGAGTTCAAGATTTCGTATTGTAAATTTGTCCAACCAAACATAAAGGTCTTCCTCAATCCTGGATATGGAAATGATGTGTCCTATTTTATCGTGACATGTCTGTTCAAGATATTGCAGAACAGCCCCTGCTGCAATAATTCCACAAGGAAGATTCTGTATTCCGAATCCTTTAAGTGATGTTGTTTCAAAATGTTTCAATAATTTCTCTTGTGCAAACTCAGATGTAAATATCCAGTCATCAAGTTTATAGGAATAATATCGCTTACCGAAAAACTCTTTGTACAGGTGTTCTTTGTTTCGTTCAAAAAGTATTTCTTTTGGTTGAAAATTACTGATCAGCTTATCAACATACTCGTAGGTTCCTTCGGCTGTTAAGAACTCCCCGGTTGAAATATCCAGAAAAGCCACACCTGCCATACTTCGCTCGAGATGGACACAAGCCAGAAAGTGATTCTCTTGACGATCGATCACCTCGTCATTAAATGACACGCCGGGCGTTACCAATTCTGTAATTCCCCGTTTAACAATCGTCTTGGTTTGTTTGGGATCCTCCAGCTGGTCACATATCGCTACCCGCTGTCCGGCGCGAACTAATTTTGGAAGATATGTATCCAATGCATGATAAGGAAATCCTGCCAACTCAACAAATGAAGCCGCTCCATTGGCCCTCTTTGTCAGGGTAATGCCTAGTATCTGACTGGTTTTGATCGCATCATCACTAAAAGTTTCGTAAAAATCCCCCACCCTGAACAAGAGCAAAGCATCTGCATGCTTGCTTTTGATCTGGTAATATTGCTTCATCAGAGGCGTTTCAACCGGTTTTGTAGCAGATGTACCCAATGTCCTGTTCCTTTTTCTTTCAAAAATAATGAAGTTCACAAGGCTTTATCATCAAAGCTCAGGATACTTATTAACATATTATCAAAAATATCAAAACAATTTCATGCAAATAATAAATTGAGTTTGTAAAAGTTGGATCAGCCACAGGTCTTTAGTATATACAATAAAACGATTGGATCGGAAACAAAAGAAGCCTGATCTGATCGTGATAAAACCTGTTTCTGCAACAAGGGATCTTTCGTTACAAACAGGCTTGTGACATAAGAATTCCGGCTTTTTGCAATATCAATCATATGTAAGTCACTAACTGAATTACCACACACAAAAACAGATTTGTTTTCGAGTGATATCTGATATGTATCCAATATATCTGACAGTCCGGCTTTATGTTGTGATGCAAGATATTTTTTATCAGTAATGGTTATTTCTGTGTCACTAATTCTGATTGTCAGTAATGGGTTGTTCTTAATCCCGCATGAATCAATTATTTTACACACTGATTCAAAATAGTGCTTGCTGAATTCCCCTGACAGAGGATTTGCTTTGTCCTGTAATGCAATGACAAGTTGTCCTGCCCTTTTTTGTAGTCCAAGCCCTGTGATGCGAAAAATTTTAAATGATGGCTCATCCTCCATCAATGTGGTAATGTCTTTGTATATCTTATCCAATACCAACTGAGATTGTGCATTGATCCTGAATTGTTGTATGCTGCCATTCTGATTATCCCTGCATTCCAAACCATTGGATCCGGCAAGCCATGTTTTGCCTTTGGTCATAAACATCAGATCAGCAATACCATGACCAAAAAGTGGTGAAGCGGAAATGATTATCCCCGGAATTTTTAAAAACAGATTATGTAATATCAATGTGTCAGAAACAGATTGTATTGAATTATAAAACTTCCCCTTTTCACTGATCAAAGTTCCGTCACGATCAGATATCAGCAAATCAGGCGGGGCTTTTCCTACCATTTCCATTGCCCGGTCAACCTGTTGCTGAAAATTAACAAAACCCGTAAACAGGGATTGATTTAATATATCCGTTTCATCTTTAAGAAATGCCATATCCTGTTCTATTGAACCCAACAGGTAAGGCTCCTTAAATGAATATACAGAACCAACTTCCGGAATAGCAATGCAACAACGATCTCCTTTGAAATAAGTGGATAGTTGTGCCCTGAGGGTGAAAAAAATTTCAGAAAAAAAAGCCTGACTGACAATTCCCTTTTCTTCTATCAACTCATCAAATAACAATCTTCTGTAATTGACGAGTTTTGTCAGTAAGTCGAAAAATAAGCGACAACCATTCAAATTCAATAATTTATCTTAATTGATCGAAGATATAGGTGAAAGAAATTTCTATGCTTGGCATAACAGTTTTTTGTTCTGTAGGATACATACCCAAAGCTCCACCTTTCAAACACATATAAACAGGAACACTTGCAATAGTCTTAAAATCTATACCTATTCCCAGAGCCGCAATTGGGGCAGCACCAAAATCTTCTGTAAAGAAAGTTCCTTTGGGCTTTTCTTCAACTATGCGTTTCATTGCACCGACACCAATAAACCCCTCAAAAATTAACCCCGGACCCAGAATGTACCTCGCTCCTGTCTCCACATTTAAAAATACACCATAATGGTAATCTTTCTTGCCATAATATCCTATATTTCCTGCAAAAATATATTCTTTTTTTGCCCGTCTGAGCTGCCCTCTTTCATTGGTTCTGGACTGCCTCCCTGAGTTCAGTAAATGTTCAAACCCTACTTTTAAGCCCCCCAAAGAAACATTCGGGCTGTCATCCTTCAACTCCCAAGGAGCAAAATAACTAATATTTACTGCATTAATGAATGCATCAGAAGCTTTTTTGGGCTGGGCATCAACAGAAATATATGAAAAAACAAATAACCCCGATAACAAAAGATATAACTTACACCGCATAATCTTATAATTTATTTTTTACAATTATTAAAAACATTTCTCCTATTTTGAGGTTAAATATACTATTTTTTTCTACTTTGGTTCAATAATTACAATGATTTTTTATTTCATGACACACCAAATTCGTATATACAAAGCATCTGCAGGATCAGGAAAGACATTCAACCTGGCACGGGATTACATCACATTACTATTAGAGAAACCTTTCAACTACAAAAGAATATTGGCTGTAACATTCACAAACAAAGCAGCTGAAGAGATGAAATCAAGAATTATCAGTGAATTATACAATCTTGCAGACAATCGCGGCTCAGATCATGTGCATTATCTAACAAAAAAACTTGAAAAAGATGAAAAACAGATACGTTCAGATGCCGAAAAAGTATTGTATAATATTTTGCATGACTACGGACATTTTTCAATATTCACCATTGATGCTTTTTTTCAACAAATACTAAAAGCTTTTACAAGAGAAATTGGCATACAAGGCGGATACAGGTTGGAAATTGAAGAAGATCAGGTATTACAGGATGCGATAGACCGGATTATTCGTGATATTGAAAATGACACACAATTAAAACAATGGCTTATTTCTTTTGCCCACGAAAAAATGCAATCCGGGAAATCATGGCATATCCGTAACGATTTGTCTGTCCTTGCTGAAGAACTTTTTAAAGAAAGTTTCAATAAACATGAAAAAAAATTATTCGATGTTCTTTCTGATCATCAATCAATCCTGCAATACCGGAATACCCTCATCAAAATAAAGAACACCTTTGAAGAAAGAATATCAGATTTTCATAAAAAAGCTTATGAGATCATTCAAAAACATGGCATCACAGAAAATGACTTTAAAGGCAAAACCCGAAGTCCTTTTAACCTTTTCAATAAATTCAGACAAGGAGATTTTACTGTTTCTGATGCACGAATAAAAGCCATGGAAGACGAAACTTCCTGGTACACAAAAACAAATCCGTCACAACAGGATAAGATTGTTAATTGCCTGCATGACGGTCTTCTTTCAACATACAAAGAAATGATCCGATACGCAGAAGAACAAGGAATACTCTACGATACTGCACAAGGAATACTAAAACAAATCTATACGCTCGGCATACTCCATGCGATCCATCAGCATATCTACGAAATCACAAAAGAACAGAATATCTTTCTGCTTCAGGACACAGGAAAATTACTCAAAGAAATCATTGGTGAAAACGATACCCCTTTTGTTTATGAAAAAATAGGGAATGTCTATGATTACCTGATGATTGATGAATTTCAGGACACATCAATAACACAGTGGGAAAACTTCATTCCCCTGTTTGTAAACAATATGAGCAAAGGGTTCAGTAATCTTGTCGTAGGTGACATCAAGCAATCAATTTACCGGTGGCGGAACAGTGACTGGTCAATTCTATCAGAAAAGATCGAAAAAACTTTTTCGCATTTTTCCATAGACAAAAGATCATTGCAATACAACTGGCGAAGCCTTGGAAATATCGTTTCTTTTAATAATACCATCTTCCTGTCCGCAAAAGAAAAACTTCAGGAAATAATTTATAATGAAACCCTGCCCGGACAAAACATCAAAAACTCAGAAAAAATTAAACATGCTTACGAAGATTACTTTCAAGAAATACCGATGGACAAAAATGAAGGGAAAGGATTTATTCAGGTTTCATTTTTAGAAGCCGAAAAATATTACGAAAACACACTCGATCAGACGGTTAAACACATTGAAACATTACAACAAAAAGGCGTACCGGCTTCCAACATTGCAATTCTCACAAGAAAGCGGGCTGAAGGAGAAGCTATCGCAGCACATTTATATCAACATAAAAACAGTGGACAGGCATTGAAAGATGTATGCTATGATGTGGTGTCAAACGAAGTACTGCGCATTGAAAAATCTCTTGCCGTAAGAATAATTATTACCGTACTAACATACCTGACAAACAGAAAAGACCAGTTGATAAAAACAAGCCTTTTACATCTGTTAAAAGAAAATGGATCAGATCCGATAAAAACCGAAGAAAATATCTATCTGTATGATAAAGAAAAAACAAATGAAACGATATTCCGGATTTTTGGAAATCTATCCATTAAGGATCATTCACTCTATGAATTGGCAGAGCAGATATTCTCTATACTCAAATTAAATGAAAAAAAAGAAGAAATTCCTTATCTCGATAAATTCATGGATGTCATTTATCAATACGGACAAAATTATAATAATGACATATATTCCTTTTTGCAATGGTGGGAAGAAAAAGGCGTCAATGAGGCTCTCTCGGTCTCGGAAAATCAAGACGCTATCCGCATCTATACCATTCATAAATCCAAAGGATTGGAATTTGATGCAGTCATTATCCCCTTTGCAGACTGGTCTTTCGATTACGGAAATTTCAATCAACCGATCCTTTGGTGCCACCCCGAAGAATCACCTTTCAATGCATTTCCGGTTGTCCCGATGAAATATTCAGACACAAAAAAAAGCCTCTATTTTGAGGATTACCTTGAAGAAAAAACCAACTACATAGTGGATACATTAAATGTGTTTTATGTAGGTGCGACAAGGGCAAGAAACAACCTCATCATCCTGACAAAACAAGTAGCGAATGACACACCTGCCACACAGAACAGAACACTGAATTCTCTCTTGTATCAAAGCATTACCGAAATTAGAGAAACAACACCGGTGGACGAAAAAACAAAAGGGTATATTTCACTCAATAAATACTGGGATGAGGAAAGAAAAACATTTACTTACGGTTCGATTACCCCATCCTCTCCTTCAAAAGAAAAACAACATACACACATATTAGCAGAATATCCGAGTACAATTATGAACAAAAATGATAATCTGCGACTTAAAAATCATGGCAATGACTTTTTTGAACAGGGAAGTGAATCCGCAGGCATGATCGGCACAACACTACATACGATATTTAACAAGGTACGGGAACCGGAAGATTTCGACACCGAAATACAAGAAGCATTTTATGAAGGACTTCTCAATGAGTCACAAATGAAAAATCTTTCCTCTTCTATAAAAAAAGCCTTTGAAACAAATCCACAAGCAAACGATTGGTTTGCTCCGGATGTGCAAATTTTTAACGAACGTGAAATCCTTACCCCCGGAGGAGATGTCTTCCGACCCGACAGGGTTGTTATATCTGAAAAGGGAATCGACATTATTGATTACAAATTTGGAAAAAGGGAACATCCACAACACAAAGAACAAATTAAAAACTATGCATCTCTGCTTCAACAAATGGGATATACACCTGTCCGTACCTATTTGTGGTATGTTACTTTGGAAAAAATAGAAGAAGTTGAGATAACAGGTAATTAAGATGAGCAGCCCTTATGAATATTTTGGCACAAAAATAAATAAATAAAATACAATGAACTACCCCTGGGGACATAGCAGAAGGTTTAATGCCTATGCCAACTTCTTTCAGAAACATTTTGGAGAGAGGTTACAAAAAGTCAGCATCAATGCCGGCTTCACCTGTCCAAATCGTGATGGAACAGTAGGCAAAGGAGGGTGTTCATTCTGTAACAACAGTGCTTTTTCTCCGGTCTATTGTATGGAAAAACTATCCATAAGAGAACAGATTGATGAGGGGATCAGATTTCACAATACCCGCTACAGGCGATCCACCCGTTTTATCGCTTACTTCCAGTCATTCTCCAACACCTACGCAAACATTGAACAACTCAAAAAAACTTATCTGGAAGCAATTGAACATCCCAATATTGTCGGACTTGTTATAGGTACACGCCCGGATTGCATTGATGAAGAAAAACTTTCTTTCTTTTCAGAACTTTCGAAAAAAATGTATGTGATCATCGAATACGGTATAGAATCATGCTACAATAAAACATTACAACGCATCAACAGAGGACATTCATTTGAAGATTCGGTACAGGCTATTGAACTCACACACAGGCACGGCATTCACTGTGGAGGACACCTGATCTTTGGTCTGCCCGGAGAAAACAGACAGGACATGTTGTCAGAAGCAAAAATATTGTCAGAACTACCCCTGAGCAACATTAAATTTCATCAGTTGCAATTAATTCGTGGATCAGCCATGGAAAAAGATTACAAAGAAAATCCGGGCGATTTTCACTTTTTTGCATTGGAGGAATATCTTGATTTCATCGTTTCATTCATTGAACAGCTAAATCCTGCGTTTATCATTGAAAGAATTGCCGGAGAAGCACACCCTGATCATAATATAACACCGATTCAATGGGGAGTACGAAATGAACAAGTGATCCAGCGTTTTGAAACATTATTGGAAAACCGTAATACATGGCAGGGAAAAAAATATACACATTATGCAATTCATTGATACCATAGCACAATATCTGATACAGGAAGAAAAAGGATCTTTTGAAGACATCTGTCTCTTGGTTCCCGGAAAAAGAGCAGGCATGTACCTCCACCAATCCCTTATGCGAAAACTACAAAAACCGGCATGGGGACCTCAGATTATGACGATCAATGAATTGTTCTTATCCCTTTCAAAATACCAAAAAGCAGATTCATTGCAATTGATCTATGAGTTATTCCTGGTGTTCCGGAAAATCAAAAAAAGCAATGAAAGCTTTAACAATTTCTATTATTGGGGCGAAGTAATGTTGAATGATTTTGAAGACATTGATAAATACCGGGTAAATGCCAGCCAGATTTTTAGTAATATCAAAAACATCAAAGACATTGAAAATCTGTTCGACGTCCTTACTGAAGAACAAATTCAGTCCATAGAAAAATTCTGGAATCATTTTAACACAAGTAAGATCAGCAAACAAAAAGAAGATTTTATTGCCGTTTGGGATATCCTGGGTGAGGTTTACCATTCATATCAGGAACATTTACAAAAAAAGGATCTTTGCTACGAAGGAATGGCTTTCAGAGAAATAGCCAGCCGGGCGGACGAAATGCAAATCAATATTCCTTTCAAAAAAGTTTACTGTATCGGGTTTAATATTCTGAACGAATGTGAACATGCCCTTTTCAGATACCTAAAAAAATCAGGGAAAGGGATTTTCTTTTGGGATTACGATCCTTACTATCTAACAGAAGGACATGAAGCCGGACGGTTCATTCGCACAAACCTGTCCCTCTATCCTCCTCCGGAACATGCTGATATATACAATAACCTGTCCGGATATTCCCCAAAAAAACCAAAAGAAATTTACTGTATGGGCTGCCTGACCAATACAAGCCAGGTAAAACTTCTTCCACATATCTTAGAAAAATTTGGCATAACAAAACAGAAAAACTTTGAAAATACAGCGATTGTGCTTTGTGATGAAAAACTACTGATTCCGATCATGCAATCCATCCCTGAAAATATTGAGTACAATATAACAATGGGCTACCCTTTTGAACAAACACCTCTTTATAGTTTTCTAAACACTTTTTTTGACCTTCATAAATCAATTAAAATAATAAAAAATAAACCCTGCTACTATTATAAACATGTTCTTTCTATTCTGAGCCATCAATATATCATGCCAATAGAAAGAAAATCCATTGAAGATATTATCACAAATATACACCAAAACAACAGGGTCTATTTACACCCCGAAGATATTGAGGGACATCCCATTCTCAACATGATTTTCAAAATACCTGACAATCATATGGCTTTATTAACACAGATCCGGGAGTTAATCAAACTTCTTTATCAACATATGGGGGATATTGAAAAAACAAGCCTTGACCAGGAATACCTGTATATGCAATACAAACAATTTAACCGATTTTCTATCATTGCGAATAAAATAAATGACCTGAGTCCACTTGACCTTAGTGTGCTTAAACAACTCTTTTTCCAAAGCATGGCAAACTTAAGGATTCCTTTCACAGGAGAACCCATCAAAGGAATTCAGATCATGGGACTTTTAGAAACCCGTGCACTTGATTTTGACAAGGTATTGATACTCTCTGCCAACGAAGGATATCTTCCAAAAACCACAGCATCACCTTCATTTATTCCCTACAATCTCAGAAAAGGTTTCAGTCTGCAAACCATCGAATATCAGGACTCAATTTACGCTTACTACTTTTACCGCTTATTGCAGAGAACAAAAGAAACAGGTATTACTTTTTCACAAGAAAGTAAATCTTTGGGAAGCAATGAACAAAGCAGATTTCTCACACAACTCAAATATGATAAGAGATTCAGCCTAATTACAGAACAACAATCCTATACAATAAATCCTGTTTTTCAAAAAGAGATCAGTATTCAAAAAGACAATGCCGTCATGGAGAAGCTATTGGATTTCTCTCGCAACAGAAATCTCTCAGCCAGTTCTTTGATCACTTACATGGGATGCCCCCTACAATTCTTTTTTCGGTATATTGCCAAATTGGAAGCATCTGAAGAAGTATCCGAAGAAATTGATCCTGCTGAAACCGGTTCCATCATACATAAAACAATAGAAAGTCTTTACAAAGGATATCGGGAAGTTACAAAAGAAGATATTAAAAAAATAATCGCAAACAAAAAACTTATGCAATCAACTGTCTTTCATTATTATATGGAAGAACACAAAATAAAGGACAGAGAAAATGCTGTTTCCGGAAACAATATGTTATCACTTGCCATTATAGAAAATGCAGTGATACAGATACTTGAACATGATAAAAACAATAGTCCCTTTGATATCGTGAGCTTAGAAAAAGAAATTAGCTTTTCCCGTGATATATTGACAGAATCAAAATACACGAGTGTAAACTTTAAGGGATATATTGACAGAATTGATGTGAAAGACGGTATTGTAAGAATCATTGATTACAAATCAGGAAAAGCTGACCTTTCTTTTAAGGAAATAGAAGAACTATTTGCAGAAGACAACCAAAAACGTAAAAATGCAATCTTTCAGCTGGTTTTTTACACGCAAGCCATTTTAGATGAATTCAAAGGCAGAGAAATACGACCGGCTGTTTATTCACTGAAAAACCTTTATGATCAATCATTTGATCCCTTTATCAAAATGAATAAAAAATACTTACAAATCGAAGATATCATGCATGTCTTTAATGAAGAACTCACCAAAAAATTACAGTCACTATTTGATGCAGAAACACCTTTTTATCAAACTTCTGTTACAGAAAATTGTTCGTATTGTGACTACAAAGCAATTTGTAACAGATAATTGACTAATGCATCAAGCCTCGCTGTTTCAATAAAGGTTCAATACCGGGCTCTCTACCTCTGAAAGCCTTGTACATCTTCATCGCATCACGGGTACCTCCTCGTTCAAGAATTTCCGTCCGGAATTTTCGGGCCGTTTCCTGATCATACAAATCACCGGTTTCAACAAAAGCCTCAAAAGCATCTGCATCAAGAATCCCCGCCCATATGTAGCTATAATAACCTGCGGCATATCCTCCGGAAAAGATATGTTGAAAATGTGTGCTTCCATGCCGGAAATAAATTTCATCAGGCATATTATAGTGATCCTGTACTTTTTGTTCAAATTCGTTCACATCAAAAATATCTTTGGACACACTTGTATGATAGTCCATATCCAACAAGGCCGAAGACAAAAACTCCACTGTGGAAAATCCCTGGTTAAAATATTCCGTCTGCTTTAATTTTTCAATTAGTTCATCCGGGATAGGCTCACCTGTTTCATAATGTTTTGCGAACAAAGGAAGTACCTCAGGGTGTTTTGCCCAATTTTCCATGATCTGTGATGGTAATTCAACAAAATCCCTTGGAACAGAAGTTCCTGAAAGACTGTACGATTCTGTTTTCGACATCAAACTATGCAATGCATGACCAAATTCATGGAAAAAAGTTGTCATCTCTTCAAAACTAAGCAAAGAAGGTTGTTCTTTTCCGGGTGGTGTAAAATTACAAACAATGCTAATAACAGGTGAAATAAACCCCTTTTCGGCATCTACATGCTGGCGGCGAAAATTACTCATCCATGCACCACCTCTTTTGTTTTCCCTTGGATGCATATCCATATAAATAATTCCCAGATGCTTCCCATCCCTTTCCAAAACTTCCCATGCCGTAACATCAGGATGATAAACAGGAACATCTTCACGTTGAATAAATTGCAATCCCCATAATTTATCCACAATCAAAAATATTCCATTTCGCACATTATTTAATTCAAAATATGGTCTTAAGGCTTCTTCATTGATATCATATTTTTCTTTTCGAAGTTTCTCCGCATAATATAGCCAATCCCAGTATTGCAGATCAAATTTTTCGCCCTCCTGATAAACCATATTTTGTAATTCCCTCATTTCATTTTTAACGATTAAAAGAGCCGAATCCCATAATTCCTCAAGGAAAGACATAACATTCTCTACATTGTGTGCCATACGATTCTCCAATGCATATTCTGCGTAATGCTTATATCCCAACATGTTGGCACGCTCCAATCGCAATGCAATTATCTGATTAATAATTTCACCATTATTAAACTGATTGGTATTATTTCCCCGTAAGATATACGCCCGGTTCATTTTTTCTCGCAAAGCCCTGTTCTTTACATACATAAGAAAAGGCATAACACTGGAATTGTGCAAAGTAAATATCCACTTTCCCTCCATATCCTCTTCCTTTGCTTTTTTTGCAGCTATTTCAATAACAGCTTCAGGTAATCCTGCCAGATCAGATGAATCTTCAATAATAAGAGAAAAATTGTTTACATCAGACAAAACATTTTCCTGAAATTGTAATTTCAACAAAGAAAGCTGCTTGTTAATTTCCCTGAAACGTTCTTGTTGCTCTTTTGAAAGGGCTGCTCCATTGTTAATAAAATCACGATAAAATTCATCCAGCAACATGCTTTGTTCCTCTGAAAGATTAAGTTCTTCTTTTCGTTGATAAACAGACCGGACGCGGGAAAACAAAGCAGTATCCATGCTTGTGTTATTAAGGTGTTCAGACAACAAGGGAGATATTTCCCTCGCAATGGCTTGAATTTCTTCAGACGTATTTGCTGAATTGAAATTATAGAAAACAGATTGTACACGTTTTAAAAGCATTCCACTACAATCAAGTGCCATAATTGTATTTTCAAAAGAAGGAGGCTCCGGATTGGACTTGATACGTTCTGTTTCTTTCTGATGTTGTCTGATTCCCTCTTTGATAGCAGGAATAAAATGCTCGTTTTTTATCTGATCAAAAGGAGGCACAGAGAAAGGGGTCTGATAGGATTCAAAAAACGGATTGGGTACAGGGGACATATTTCTTTGGCATGCTGTCATTATTATCATTATACAAAAGAGTAATAATCTCATATATTTAGTTTTTCATGAAAAAATTAAGTGTCAAATTATCTGACAGATATCTTAATCAAATTATAAATGAATATTAAGAAGAATACCATGATTTATGGCATATAAAGATATCATAAATTATTTAACAAAAAAATATATCCTCACAAAAAATCAGCCCAAATACTTCTTTAACAATTCACTTTGGGAGGTCTGACGTAATCTTCGAACGGCTTTTTCTTTGATCTGTCTGACACGCTCACGGGTTAAATTAAACTTCATTGCTATTTCACCAAGACTCATCTCAGGCATGTTAATTCCAAAAAAACATTTGATCACTTCCCTTTCTCTTTCTGTCAGGGCTGTTAAGACACGAAGAATCTCCTTTTTCAGGGAATTACAGATAAGCTCATTGTCTGTGCCATGTTCATCATGATTGGGAATTACATCCAATAAGCAACTTTCATCTTCTTCACCAAAAGTCGCATCAAAAGACTTGTGCCTGCCCGAAGCCATGCGGAGCGAATTATCAATTTTTTCAATGGGAATGTCCAACACCTTTGACAATTCTTCAGAGGATGGAGATCGTTCATATTCCTGTTCAAAACGAAGAAATTCCTTATGTATTTTATTCAATGCCCCAATTTGATTTAAGGGCAATCTGACAATCCTGGCCTGTTCAGCTATGGCTTGCAATATTGATTGCCTGATCCACCAAACTGCATACGATATAAATTTAAAGCCTTTGGTTTCATCGAATTTTTCTGCTGCTCTGATCAAGCCCAGGTTTCCTTCATTAATAAGGTCAGGGAAAGAAAGACCCTGATTCTGATATTGTTTGGCTACAGAAACAACAAAGCGCAAATTTGCCCTGGTAAGTTTCTCTAAAGCCACAAGATCTCCTTTTTTTATTCGTTTGGCCAATTCAACTTCTTCGTCGGGAGTTATTAACTCTTCCTTGCTTATTTCCTGTAAATACTTATCAACAGAAGTTGTCTCACGATTAGTAATAGACCTTACAATCTTTAGCTGTCTCATGATAATAGGGTTATATTAAATCCACACACAAATGTAAACCTAAATAAAATCCCCTATATAAGCCAAATAAATAAGGTATTAATTTTATAATCCAAAGGCATAATAAGCGACCACCCCATTGGGGTAAACCCCTTCAATGTACACTCCTCCTTTGGTTACACTAAATATTCCTTCGAGATCAGAGAGTGAATAAATTTTTTGATTATTTATTTCTCTGATAATAAAATCTTTTTTTATTCCTGCTGAAGCAATTTTACCTTTTCCCGGATCAGATATCTGAACACCATGATCCAAATTCAATTTTCTTTTCAAATTTTCAGGTACTTCCCTGAATTCAGCACCCAATATTTCAATCGGTTGTCCGGATTTTACAATTTCTGTATTACCATAAACATTTGTTAATGTAAGGGGCAATATCTTTTCTCTTCCATCCCTTAATATTTTCACCTCGATTCGGTCATTCGGACTATATTTGGCAACTTCCTCCTGAATTCGCCCAACACTTTGAACAATCATGCCATTTACTTCCAACACAACATCTCCTGTCTTTATTCCTGCTTTTTCTGCTGAACCTCCATCCCTGACACCGGCAACATAAACCCCACGGGGATTCTTCATTTCAATATCCCCATCAGCAATTGCCCGCTCTATATTTTTGATCTGCACACCAAGAATAGCCCTCTGAACTTCTCCGTATTCAATTATATCATCCACAACTTTATGAACAATACTTACAGGAATAGCGAAACTATTTCCCGCATGAGTCCCCGAAGGCGAAAGAATAGCTGTATTAATCCCAACAAGCTCCCCGTTCAGATTGACCAGGGCGCCTCCGCTATTTCCCTGGTTCAATGCAGCATCAGTTTGTATAAAAGATTCAATACTATAATTACTGCTTCGTAACAATTCCAGATTCCTTCCTTTTGCACTCACAATTCCTGCTGTTACCGTTGATGTTAAATTAAATGGATTACCAACAGCCAAAACCCACTCCCCTACTCTCAACAGGTCTGAATTTCCATAAGGAATATGGGCAAATTCTTCTCCTTCAATTTTTAATACAGCAAGGTCGGTTCCGGGGTCAGCTCCAATCAACTCCGCCTGAAAATGTCTTTTGTCATGTAAAGTAACTTCGATATTTTCTGCTTTTGCTATCACATGGTGGTTTGTTACAATATATCCCCGGGGAGATATAATAACTCCTGATCCAAACCCCTGAATGGGTCTCCGTTGCCGCAATGGTTCCCCATAAAAAAACTCGTACAAGGGATTTCGGTAATATTGTTCTTCTTCTCCTGATATTTTAACATGTACAACAGCGTGAATTGAACTTTCTGCAGCATCCACAAAAGCATCCTGAACCACCGGAGTTCCCGGGTAATTTGTTAAGTGAACCCTTGCTTTGTTTTGTAAAGAACCTGAAGCTGATAAACTGTCTTTTCCTTCATAAATGACAACAGGGTTCTTTTGAAATAAAACCGCATATAACAAAACTGCTATCAATGCTGTTACGCCGGCAAATACGAACTGTCCCAAATATTTTTTTCCTGTTTTATTCATCATCCTTCCTGTTTTTATTTGTTTAAATTTTGTAACGAAAGCCATTATTTTTTTTATTTTTTTCTACTTCAAAATTTATACCAAATTTTATGAACCTGTCAATAATTTTAATAGGTTCATCTGTTTAAAATATGTAACCATG
>CAYSRH010000010.1:0-15959 GCA_964433245.1 uncultured Bacteroidales bacterium
GAATAAACAAAGAATCAACGGAATTACATGGACTGAATAAGTTCTTATAAAATAATTATGGTGCATAACTAATATTTACAAGTTCTGATTTTCCGAAAATTGCCAATATATTTCGTTACTTTTGTGATGAAAATTTTACAAAATGATCGAAAAAACCGTTGTTGACAAGATATTTGATGCTGCCAATGTTTATGAGGTGGTGAGCGATTTTGTGAACCTTAAAAAACGAGGTGTCAATTATCTTGGTCTATGTCCTTTTCATAACGAAAAAACACCTTCGTTTACTGTTTCCCCATCCAAAGGTATCTACAAGTGTTTCGGCTGCGGAAAAGGAGGAAATGCTGTTAATTTTATCATGGATCATGAAAGTCTCAGCTACGCCGAAGCTCTCAAGTGGCTGGCGAAAAAATACAATATTGAAATTGTAGAGAAAGAAAAAACTGATGAAGACATCAGGCGTGAGAACGAGAGTGAAAGCATGCTTGTTGTGAATCAATTTGCACACAAATATTTTATCAACAACCTTCATCAACATAAGGACGGGCAAAATATCGGGCTTGCTTACTTTCATGAAAGGGGCTTCCATGATGCAATCATACAAAAATTTGAAGCGGGTTACAGCTTGGACGAAAAAGATGCTTTTACGAATGCAGCTCTGGCAAAAGGATATAAACTGGATTTTCTCAATAAAACAGGGTTGACCATTACCAAAGAAGAGACACAGTATTCTTTTGACAGGTTCCGTGGTCGGGTGATGTTTCCCATCCATGCCCTGTCGGGCAAGGTGCTCGGCTTTGGAGGAAGGATTCTCAAGCACGATGAGAAAGCCGCCAAATACATGAATTCACCGGAATCAGAGATATACCACAAGAGCAAAGTTCTTTATGGGCTCTATTTTGCTAAAAAGGCAATCACACAAAAAGATGAATGTTTTGTTGTCGAAGGATATACAGATGTGATGGCTTTCCATCAGGCAGGCATTGAAAATGTTGTCGCCTCAAGTGGCACTGCATTAAGCGATGATCAGATACGCCTGATCAAAAGATTTTCAAGTAATGTAACCATGATCTTTGATGGTGATGAAGCAGGTGTCAAAGCCTCGCTGCGTGGTATTGACATGGTCCTGGAACAGGGAATGAATGTAAAGGTTCTTTCACTGCCGGATGGCGAAGATCCCGACTCGTTTTCAAAAAAAACAGGGGCTTCGGAACTATTGTCCTATATAGAAAAGAATAAAACAGATTTCATTTCTTTCAAGACGAAGCTTTTACTCTCTGATGCTGCACATGACCCTGTTCAAAGAGCCAGACTCATTGGAGACATCACCCGTAGCATTGCCATCATTCCCGATGGCATTACCCGGTCGGTGTATGTCAAGGAATGCAGCAGGATGATGGATGTTGATGAGCAGGTACTCTACTCGGAAATTAACAAACAACGAAGAAAAAAAATCTTTGATAACAAAAAACAGGAATTTCGTCAGGAAAACATTCCTCAATCTCCTTCCCGACAGCAAGCGGTTTTCGATGAACAAACACTTCTGCAAAAACAAAATGATATTCTTGAGAGAGAAATTATCCGTATCCTTCTGAATTACGGCAATGAGATCCTTTTCTCGGACTCTCATGAAGATGAATTTGGCGATCAGCAGATAAAAAACACTTTGGTTTTTCAATACGTTTTCGCTGAATTGTCTTCTGATGAATTGGAAATACGTAATCCGATATACCGGAAGATATTTGATGAATACAAAGAAAATATGCATGCGGAAGTACTTCTGGACACCCGTTATTTTATCAATCATCCGGATATTGATATCAGCAAAAATACAATCAACATACTTTCCCAACCACATGAAATAAGTGCCATCTGGAAAAAATACAATGCTGAGGTGGACAATGAGGAAGACCATCTCGGGAAATACATCCCTGAAATTACTTCACGCCTGAAGCTCAAGCGACTTGAAGATGCGATTGGAAAATTAGAAAAAGAATTGCGGGAAGCCGACAGCAGTAAAGAAAAAACAGACGTTCTTACACTACAAACCCGTCATATGGCAATGATCAAACTGCACTACAAAATTATGAAAACGATCTCTTAAAACTGAAAATATATGAATGGTTGTAATGCTGCTGATTTGATCTGGTACAGCAACACAGCAGTTACAACAAAGATCAGCACTTTCACCCATACAGGAGTTTTTATGAAAAGTCCCCGATACTCTTCTTTAAACTGTGCAGGAAGATAATGAATCAGCAGAGCCCAGAATATTAATAAAAACGGATATTTATATCCTGTGATCACAAGCGGTATCTGGGTGATTGCTGTATCTGACATGATCCGTTGGATCATCAACATGGCCCGGGAAAAATCAGTGGCACGAAAAAATATCCAGGCAAAAGACACAAAGTGAAAAGTTAGCAAAATATTAAAAAAGCGTATCCAGCGATTTTCTGATCCTGACCATGGAACCCATCGACTGTAAAGCTTATGTAATAACAAGCCGGCACCATGCAAAGCACCCCATATGACAAACCGAACACTGGCACCATGCCATAAACCACCCAAAAGCATGGTAATCATGAGGTTTAGGGATGTTCTCAAACGACCCTTTCTGCTTCCTCCCAAAGGAATATAAAGATAATCCCGTAACCATGAAGACAGGCTGATATGCCACCTGCGCCAGAAATCTGTAACACTATCGGCCTTATAAGGTGAAAAGAAGTTAATTGGCAAACGATATCCCAACAAAAGAGCAACACCTATGGCAATGTCCGTATAACCTGAAAAATCACAATATATCTGCACGCCATATCCATATACAGCAAGCAGATTTTCAAATCCTGAATACAGTCCGGGTGACTCAAAAATTCTGTCAACAAAATTGATGGAAATATAATCGGATATCAGCATCTTCTTAACCAAGCCGTTAAGAATAAGAAAAAGAGCATATCCGAACTGTTCCTTTGTTAAACTATATTTTCTGTACAACTGAGGAATAAACTGAGCAGCCCGGACAATAGGTCCGGCAACCAGTTGGGGAAAGAAAGAGACATAAAATCCAAAATCGATCAGGTTTCTTACCGGTTTGACATCCCCCCTGTACACATCTACCGCATACGAAATCGTTTGAAAAGTAAAGAAGGATATCCCCACAGGTAAAAAGATCGAAGAAACTTCAAGTTCCGTATGAAACAAATTATTTAGAAAAGCTGCCAGATAGTTATATCGGGAAAGTTCCAGTCCTGCAAGTTCATTCACCACATCCACAAAGAAAAAAGTATATTTAAAATATCCCAGCAAAGAAAGATTGATTAACACACTTAATGAAAGAAACAACTTTTTTGCTGTTCTCTTTTTTGATGCCGCAATTCCTTTTCCAATAAAAAAATCAGAAAGTGTTGAAAATATCAATAAAACAAAAAAGAATCCACTGGATTTATAATAGAAAAAAAGGCTGGCAGCAAAAAGCCAAAAACTCCGTAACTTATTGTGACGATAAACGAATGAATATATTAGTAATACGATCAGGAAAAATATCCAGAAAGCCACTTGTGTAAAGAGCATCGGAGTTTCTTCCCTGTAGAAAAAGAAATCCAGTACTATATTTTTTACGCTTTCGATCATTTCCTGTTTAAGTATTCGTGATAATCTTCCATCAAAGCATTGTAGAACATCTCTCCAATGACGACAGCTCCTTTGTGATTAAAATGAATAAAATCTCTGGCAGCAAGCGGGGGGTCGCTAAAAACCCATTCCACCATTGAATTTTCTCCTCCCATTGCTTCATACACATCCCAAAAAGCACATCCGGCGCGATATGCAGCATTACGCTGGGCATCACGTATCAACTCAACATTGGGATACGAAGCATAGCCTGTGCCCTTTTTTTGTGAAATATCAGAAATCCCCATCACAACAATTGCAAGTCCGGGATGCAATTTATTCAGGTACCTTAACTGATTATAAAGCCTGTTTTCATAAAAGCCATAATTGTCCACAACATGGGGTGCCACATTCACCCCAAACTGTAACAAAACCATTTTTACATTCAATTGATTGTACATGGTTCCGTAAAACTGTCTGTTGGTACGTGTAAATTCCAAGCCACTGCTTCCACGGAGGGGAATGTTATCCACAGCCACCCCTCTGTCTCCATCCAGGGAGATTGCAAAAATATCGGGGCTGTCTTCTCCCTGAAAATGGAGTTCAAACTCATTGGGCGTTTCCTCAAATTCCCATTCCAATACCTGTAAGCCAAAGGAAGGTTCAATAATGTCGGCATCAAGCGAAATGTTGTTACTGATCATTTGTGTGATTAAAGGCGCCTGGTTAAAGCCATAAAAAACGCGGAAAGTTTTAAAGGTACGACTCAGGGGATAAGAAAAGGATTGTTTTTTTACACGGATCCAGGCTTCGAAAGTAGCGTTGGCATTATCACGATGGGCTGAAAAATCATTGTAGCGGGCAAATCCTGTTAATATTCCATATTGCTTATGTCCTTCGGGGATATCAACTCTGTCACGAATAAAATACTGCCGCCAATTCGATGATGTAGCCAATTGTATGGAAATATTATGATCCCGCATTTCTGTAACAGGAAAAAGCCCGATTCCACTTCCACCAAAATCCTTTTGAAAGCGATTGCGCAGATAACTTGTAATACGGTCACCTTCTATCTGAGAATCACCATAATGTAAAATACGGATCAATTCTCCTGTTTGAGATAAACGGGACAGGTTGGAAAAAAAAGAATACAGAATCGTTTTATCATTCTCCGAATATTCTATGTGTCTTCCTCTGTTCAATAATTCTTTGGCTGACACCTTTTGTACTTCTGCCGGGTGA
Organism: uncultured Bacteroidales bacterium; assembly: GCA_964433245.1. GTDB lineage: Bacteria > Bacteroidota > Bacteroidia > Bacteroidales > JBBRXJ01 > CAYSRH01. Next base: position 4,849 of record CAYSRH010000010.1, read on the forward strand.
ACAGGTTTAGGTTCCTTTCTTTCTTTTTTCTCAACTTTTCTGACAGTATCTTTCCTTTGCTGCAGCGTATCTTTCTGAAAATAAGAAGAATCCTGTTTTTTATCAACAAGAAAAAATGTATCAGCCAACGGAAAAAACAAAGAATCCATCTTTGCCATTATGATATCATCATATTCTTGTTCCTTTTCTTCTATGTCTGATTCTTCTACATCGGATAAGAGGTGGATTTCGGGATATGAAAGGGAATGCAAACCAAAATAATGTGTCAAAAATGGTGCGAAATAAGTTAACACCAACAATAAAAAGAGAACTAAAAAAACAAATAAAGCTGTTTTAATTGGCTGCATCCTTTTGGATTATTTACCCTTTGGGCTTTATTTTCAAAACCTGTCCGGGATGAATTTGAGCATTATTTGCTAAATTGTTTAATCTGATGATATCCTTGTCTGTTATTCCCGGGAATCCTTGGGCTATACGCCAGAGGGAATCTCCATGCTGTACTGTATAAACGATATAATCTCCCTGCTGCGAAATACTTTTATTTACAGGGGGTGTAAATGATTCTTTTCCTGTTTTTTGGGCAGGGGTCATATCATTTATATGCCTGTATTTATTTGCCTGGTTATTGGGGACATAAACATGTAAAGTTTGCCCCACACGAATTAAATTCCCTCTGATATTATTCCAATTGCGGAGATCTCCGATTGAAACGTTATACCATTGGGCAACGAAGCCCAAATTATCTCCCGCCTTAACCGTATAAGACAGTCTTACATGATTTGGCGGTGGAGCATAGTTCAGATTGGAATTTTTAAAGGCCATTGGATTTCTCAATAATTCATGATCCCTGAGCAATCCCGGACTTTCATTTGATAAAACAGAATCCTGCAAATCAATAAACCTGCCGGTCAGCAATGCAGGCAATACCAACGTCTGCGGACTGTATTCCCCGGGTATTACATCTCGTTTATACTGAGGATTGAGTACCTGTAAAACTTGTATGGGCAATCCTATTTCAGGTGCTATTTGTTCAAAATGAATATTCTTATTGACCACCAAAGTATCCACAATAAGGGGAATATCACAAACTTCAGGGATTATCTGATGCGCTTCATAATAATGCATAACATAGACAGCAGCAACAAAGGAGGGAACATAGCCCCGTGTTTCGCGGGGAAGATAATAGTAAATATCCCAGTAATCTCTTTTTCCGCCACTTCTTCTGATGGCTCTGTTAACATTTCCGGGACCACAATTATAGGCTGCAATAACAAGATTCCAATCTTTATAGACAGCATACAGGTCACGTAAATATTGGGCAGCTGCATGGGTAGATTTGACAGGGTCCCGGCGTTCATCTACAAAAGAATTGATTTTTAGGTCATACATTCTTGCCGTGCCATACATAAATTGCCATAAGCCATTTGCCCCCGCCCGGGAAACAGCTTGTGGATTAAGGGCAGATTCTATAATGGCAAGATATTTTAGTTCAAGAGGCAATCCATATTGATCAAAAACTTCCTCAAACATTGGAAAATAGTAATGTTGCAATCCCAAAACACGTTCTGTAACTTCTTTTTTTCGATCTGTATAAACATGCATAAAATTTCGCACAATATGATTATAGGTAAGCGGCATTGCCGACGGAATCGCTGCCAAACGGGCAGTATAAACTGAATCAGAAAACATCGTTACATCTGCAATATCTTTCTCATGAGAAAAATCCATTTGAAATGATGGTTTTTTCTGAAATAGCAAAGCATTCCATAAACTGTCATAGTCATCTGCAGTCATAATATCCGAAACCATATTGTTCTGCATTGTATCCGGACTCATATTCAGCATATCATCTTCGCTCGCAAACAAAGCATGAAAACAAAAAAACAAAACATACAGAAAAAAACTTATCTTTCTCATCTGTTTAAAATTTGCGACCATGCTTTCGATTTGGCACACATTCTTAATCATAACTGCGTATGTGTCTCAATATTAATCTCAGACATGGTCTGTTTCATAATTAAAAATTTATCACACAACGAATTCCATAATTTGAACTAAAATCATTACCTGTCGAAATATCAGGTTGCCAATGAACCTTTAAATCCTCACTTACATCAAACTCAAAAAAATGCGCATCTACTGCTGCATCAACAATATTAAGAAAATAAATTCCCAAAATCAAAATTATGTTCAAGTCTCTGTTACGCTTGTAATTTTTTCTGTTATTATCGAGATATTGTTGGATATAGTCAGCTTCACGTGATGAAAGATTGTTCCAGTCAAGATTGGCCTCCTGCAATGATTCCAGGTCTTTATAGCTTTGGTCATTGGGCATCCCTCTTTGTTCTTTGATATAATCAAAGTAAGCATTCTCATAATAAACACTCTGTTTTGCATTGTTTTGAAAAAAATAGGCAGAAACGGCCAATCCGGTCCATACAATTGGCGTCTTCCAGTATTTTTGGTTATAAATCTGTCCTGCTCCCGGAATAACAGCTGAAAGCATCCATGCCCTTCTTATTTTATAAGTATGCGAATGGCTGTTTATTTTTTTTGATTCACCGCCATTCTCATTCAGAAGATTTTCATTTGAAGAAACAATAACAGTATCTTCCTGTCCCGTCTCTTGTCCTGTAAAAGATATTGAGAATACAAACAAGTAAATCAACAGGAGAAAAGTTCTCCTGCCTGTAATTCCGGCATATTGGCAGTTGCTGTTCAACACTTCGCAAATTAAATCTACTGCGAAGATAGAAAATTACATGTTTAATTTATCGAAGAGATTCATAATTCGTTCCAGTTCGGCATCAGAATTGAAAGATATCACGATTTTTCCTTTGCCTTTCACATCGCGTTTAAATTGGACATTAGATCCCAATGTTGCTTGTATTTTTTCCTGTAACTCATTAAAGTCATCATTTTTTTCCGGCTTATCAGATTTTTTTTCTTGTTCTTCATCTTTCTTTGCAAGATCGCGAACGAGTTCTTCTGTTTGCCTGACCGAAAGTTCTTCTGAGACGATGCGTTTATAAACAGCCACACACGTTTTTTCGTCCTCTATCCCAATAATTGCACGGGCATGTCCCATAGAGAGGTCATTCTTTTTGAGTCCTGACTGAACTTCCGCAGGAAGCTTCAATAATCGGATATAATTTGCTATTGTTGCCCGCTTTTTCCCGATTCTTTCACTTAGTTGTTCCTGTGTAAAGCCACATTCATCCATTAAGCGCTGATAACTCAATCCAACTTCAATCGGATCAAGGTCTTCACGTTGGATATTTTCAACCAGTGCCATTTCCAGCATCTGATTATCATCAGCATCCCTGATATAGGCAGGGATTTTTTTCATGCCGGCCAGTTTAGCAGCCCTGAATCGCCGTTCTCCCGAGATAATCTGGAAGAGACCATCTTCATTTTTCCTGACTGTAATAGGCTGAACCACGCCCATTTGTTTTATTGAGCCGGCCAATTCCTGTAATAACTCCTCATTAAAATGGGTTCTTGGGTTGTATGGATTTGTGCTGATACTATTCACAGGTATATCATAGCTGCTGGACATTGGAACCATCTGTTCCTCCTTATGGTTTTTATCATGATCTTCAATAAGGGCGCCCAGTCCCCTACCTAATGCATTTTTCTTTGCCATTCGTTTTTTCTTTATTATTTAAGCCAATATTTTTTCTTTATTTTTCATTTTGGTCATTCCATTTTTTTGTAATATTTCTTTGGCCAGATTCAAATAATTCAAAGATCCTTTTGATTCAGCATCATATAATATTACAGGCAATCCAAAGGAAGGGCTTTCACTAAGTTTAACATTACGTTGAATAATCGTTTCAAAAACCATATTTTCAAAATGCTTGCTCACTTCTTCAACCACCTGATTCGACAAGCGTAATCTTGAATCGTACATGGTCAGGAGAAAACCTTCAATTTCCAAAGCAGTATTCAGTCGGTTTTGAACCAACCTTATGGTATTAAGCAGTTTACTGATACCCTCCAGAGCAAAATACTCACATTGTACAGGTATAATTACAGAGTTGGCAGCTGTCAGCGCATTGATTGTGATTAATCCGAGAGAAGGAGAACAATCTATAATAATAAAATCATAATCATCTTTTATGCTTTGCAGGGTATTCTTCATGATGTTCTCTCTGGCCGGACGATTGATCATTTCAATTTCTGCACCAACAAGATCTATATGAGAGGGGATCAGAAAGAGATTGTCCATTTGTGTTTCCTCAACAACTTCACGGGGTTCAACGTCGTCTATCAAACATTGGTATAAACTTGTTTTTATCGTATTCAGGTCAAAGCCTATACCTGAAGTTGAATTGGCCTGTGGATCAGCATCAATCAATAATGTTTTTTTTTCAAGTGTTGCTAAACTGGCTGCAAGATTAATTGCTGAGGTTGTTTTTCCAACACCCCCTTTTTGATTTGCAAATGCAATGATTTTTCCCATAATTATTTGGTTATAAGTTAATTGTCGATTTACTGTTCACGAACATTCCCTTCGAAACACCTATATCGTGCAGAAAGAATACAAATTATTATGATCCAAACCACATAGTTTATAAACTTCTATAAACTCCCCCTGCAACGGAAACAAATTTACTATTTATATCAAAATAATTAAATTTGACATGTAGATAGTTGTAAACAAAAAATCGGGGTTTTTAACAACTTGTTAACATCGTTGTTAAAAACTTGTGTTGAAATCTATTAATTTCACTTCATAAAGTTTGGACCAGTTCTTCCCTGTAATATATAAATTCCCTGTCTCTTTATTGAAGGCAATTCCATTCAGTACATCAATGTTCGGGTGTTTATCCTGTGCTTGTAATAAATCACTAAAATCTATTTGTGCTTTTACTCTTCCCGTTTCGGGATCAATTACCACAATTCGGTTTTCTAAAAAAATATTTGCAAAAACTTTCCCACTGATGTATTCAAGCTCATTGATCCTTGTCACCGGTCCATTATAGTCATACACATCCGCTACACGGCTTGTCACAAAATCACTTTGATTCCAAAAAAACAGTTTATTGCTCCCGTCTGACATAATTAATTGATTTCTGTATGTTGTAATTCCCCATCCTTCAGCATTTGGATAATGAAAAGAATCTACCTTCTCAAAAGTTTCCATATCATACACAAAAGCAACTCCGGATTTATATGTTAATTGAATGATTTTATCATCAAATAATGTTATTCCTTCCGCAAAATATTGATTTTCAAGATTGATTTTCTGAACTACCTTTCCGCTTTCTATCTCAACTTTTCTTAAGGAAGATTGCCCCCATAGCCCGGTACTTTCATACAAGTATCCTTTACGATAAAACAATCCCTGCGTAAAAGCCTTCAGATCATGCGGGTATTCATTAATAATTTTATATTGATATTGTTTCGGAACAATATCCGATTTAAAATATGCTGTTATTGCATCATTCTCTACTACATTGTCATACCTCACTCTGGTTTGGATTGTATTGGCTCCAACGTGACCGGGGACAACAAAGCACAGTGTATCTGAAGATGCTGATGATAATATTACTGAATACTGAAATTCATTATTATGATATATCCGGACAGAGTCTGGTTGTTTTCCTCCGTCATGTATTTTAATCAGGAAAAACAAGGTGTCTCCCAACCTAAAATCGCCTGGTGCTTTTGTTAAATCCAGCTTTATATTATCTATCCCGCTTGTATGATTCGTTTGCCTCTTTTCTTGTCCCGGTCTCATGTTACATGATATGATCAAAAAAACAAAAACACTTATAATGACCAAGCCTGATTTTATTATTTGCATAACAATTAAAATATAAAAAACCGTTTTTTCTTTTTTGTTATTTTATTTATTTCATCCTGCACGGAGATTTCTCCTCCCTCATTCAACATTTTCCAAACTTCGCTCCACCCGGGGAATCCCCCGAAATTTCTGTCATCTATATAAACATCTGCCAAAATCTTTCTGCTAACTTCTTTCTCTTCATAAACTTCTTCAGGGTAATTTTTATTTACTGCATAGAATTTCACCCCATTTTGTTCACAAAAATCCACCGCTTCTTCCAATGCCTTCCCTGTTCTGTATGTCCACAATATAATCTGATGTCCTTGCTTTTGTAGTTCCTGCAAGGTTTCAAAAGCAAAAAGCAGCGGTTTGCCTATCGCAGGATAAGCATGTTCCACAATGGTTCCGTCAAAATCAACTGCAATTATCATACAATAATATTTCTTGTTCGTTTTCTCAAACTTACAATTTTTTTTTACTTTTTCGTGCTTATTATCTCTCTTTTATCCTGAGTTTCTTTTTTATAGTTTTCTCATAAATTTGTCTTTATAGTTTAAATTTGCCGTTTTTCTAAACTGTAAAACTTGTAAAATAAATAAAAAATATTATCTTGCTTGTGTTTTCCGTTTTTAGATTTAGTTACTTTTTAAAACATGTAGTTTATGAAAAAACAATTATTACTTACCGTTCTGACTGTTTTGTTCTTTTGTTCCTGTAACACAGGGAAAAAAGCCATGCAGTCAAACAGCAAATTCGAACGTGATGTCTTAATTGATGAACGTGACAATAAAGACTATCAAACAGTTAAAATCGGAGATCAATGGTGGATGGCCGAAAATCTGGATTATCAAACAGATGAATCTTATTACTATAGTGACAACGTGCGGAATAGCAGCTTTTACGGTCTCCTATATACCTGGGATGCTGCTTTGGAAGCTTGCCCGACAGGCTGGCATCTCCCCACGGATGAAGAATGGATGATCTTAGAAGAAACTTTGGGATTGCCTGAATTTCTTGTCAGAGAAACAGAATACAGGGGAACAGTTGGGGAAGCATTAAAAATTCGCAGCGAAGCCGGATTTAATGGTTTGTTAGGTGGCTGGAGAGACATTGAAGGCAACTATTATGAAATGAACATTGCTGCCGCTTACTGGACGGCTACTCCTCAAAGTAAATTTGATGCATGGGGGCGGGGTCTTGAAGATGGGAGTCCGGCAATTATCAGACGTACATTTGGAAAAACTTATGCTTTTTCTGTACGTTGTGTAAAAGATTAAGTGCTATATTTGTTTAGCAATATTATTCGAAATTTATTCACTTTTTAAAAACTATAATATTATGAAGCAATTGTTATCTTTTTTCATGTTATTACCATTACTTGCTTATTCACAAACTATTATTGTTGAAGACAATTTTACAGATAGAAGTAACTTTTTTGATGTGTCATTAACCAATAAATGGGAACCTGTGGGTGATTACCAGTCTGCTTTTTTAATCTCTGAAAAAACCGACAACAATGATTTATCTTACAACGCTATCTACCTGGACTCCCTCGCAGCTGCCAACAAAAGATACACCATTGAAGACGGTCTTCGTGAATCGACTGCTTTCGATTATGTATTTTCCTCAGCCATAAGCAGACAAAACAATGTGATCACAGTTGAATTTGATGCTTTTTGGGATACACCGGATGAGCAGAATAAATATCGGATTGGTTGCGCTGTCTTACATGACTACCCCGAAGAAGGAATACAAAACGATATGCTGGATAGTGTTCACTTAGAAGCTCCATTTGGGCGACCTGCTTATAATTTCAGGATTCTCTCCTGGTTGACTGGAAGTAATTTCAGTAATCTTTTTGGAGGCGGCGGAAAAGATATAAATGGTGAATTTGAAACAATTAACGATAATTTTTGGGCCCCCGGATTTATCTCAGGTCCGGGAGGAAAATCTCCGGAAGGAATGAATCAATATCCGGACGAATATATTACAAAAAACGCAACCGATGGAACGGTTATTTATGAAAACGATTGGACATCTTACAAACTGGTAATTACTGATACTACTGTTTCCTATTATTATAAAAAGTCCAACGAAGACGAAGAAGCCTACCTGCAAATCGGTATTATGCTTACGCCACAAGAGGAAACTGATACAAATAATATGATTAACAGGATCAATGCTTTTCACGGCACCTCCGTTACCAGACTACCGCCTTACTACAAATATTTCGACACATTCGATGGCGTTCGCTTATTTTTTAACGGACCCAAGAGCTATATCGCCAATGTAAAGATTACTTCTATGCAAGAACCTACCGGAGAAAATCATGTGCTGGCAGACCAAGCTTTATCCCCGCTAATAAGCTTATCTCCCATACCGGCTTCACACATCTTACAGATAAAATACACAGGAAAACCAACACAAGCTCTCGTGTATAATATAACAGGAAGTATTGTAAAAACCATCCGACTTGAAGGTGACACACAACTATCTGTTGCCGGATTATCTTCCGGATTGTATATACTTCAGGTTGATCAACAAACTTATCGCTTTATTGTTAACTAAATTTTTTGTCTTACTAAATCTATTCTTCCTCTATTAGGTCAGCATAAAGCAAGAATAGGTTTTTTCTGAAATGTATAAAAAATATAATCTCCTTGTTTATGAAAAAATCGCTCCTTTTATGTCTGCTTATAATAAGTTCAGGATTTTATATAGCCAAAGGACAGCTAACAATCAATGTATCGAGCAGTGGTTTTGACCATATTGTTTATGAATTGGGGGAACCCTTTCCCGACACATCCAATATTTTATTTACCAGCGGAACCAAACTTCCACGTTATGACGAAAGCCTTAAAACAAAAGGACTATCATTTCGCAATGGAATGACCAACACGATAAACCACAGTATTACATCCGATAAAAATGGTGGTGCGCAAGCCCTTTACTCTGCTCCCGTGATTGAGGTAAGCGGATCAGAAACGGTGCTGATTATCAACGATACCTTAATCACCGACAATGGAGAATCCTATCCTGCTATCAGTCTATGGGATGGAGGACGTTTTATCCTCAGTGCAAATGCTTATATGGACCTCATTGCTCATTCTTACTTCACCCGTCAATTGTGGGTTTGGAGTGATGGAACCGGTATTTTTGAGATAAAAGAAGGTTTTATTGCAGATAGAACCGCCATGGGGACGACTCCTGAAGGTGTTGGCTCGTTGCGATTTAACAATTGTACAATCATAACACATCACACAGATGGTCTGCCCATGGGATATCGCCCGCTCATTGACACTGAAAATGATTTAGATACAGCTGATATTAACTCACACTTTGTGTTTGAAGAAGACTCCGGCTCCGTATGGGTAGTCAACAGTAATCCACAAGATTACCGGGGTGGGTTGTGGATTGATGCTTCCATGACAGTAGAAACCAATCAGGAACTAACCATTTCAGGGGTTAAAACTGTTACCAACTACAATCCGGGCGGTCCTTATTCGAATTGGGGCGGTGTGATGATGCGAAAAAACCTGCGCATGACAAAAAGAGGAGCTGAACGGCTTGTTTTATCCGGTGATCATGGCTACGATTCTGGTGCTGTTCATTATATTGAAGAAGGGATGCTTGAATATCAGACGGATCCCTTTACTGACACAAGCAACGTTGGTTACCTGATAACATACAAGGGTTCTACGATCACGTCTCCCAATCTGAAAATAGAAGTAGCAGATGACGCAACAGTATATTTTAATACATCATTGACACGCATAGACAGTATAGCCATTGCATCTACGGGAAGACTCAGGACAAAATTACACAACACCATTCAAACAAATAAAACAGCGTTCAGCGGCACATTAGAGATCATTATTCCCGATGGAACCACGCTGCAGGAAAATGATACTTTTTTTCTCTTTCACTACAACAACGAGGCAACAGGTTCTTTTTCTGATATTTTGTTAGATGATCTGGCAGGTGATATTGATTGGAATTTATCATCACTTTACTCCGATGGTTTTATTTATGTTCAGTCGGGAAGCGGAACAAGTAATATCGGGTCTATCGAACAGAACAATGATGGCCCGGCTATTGATATATTTCCAAATCCTGCAAAAACCCAACTGTCCATCAAATCAAACAACCATATTACATTACGTTATGAATTGATTAACATGACAGGAAAAAAAGTTTTATCAGGCAAAAAAGAAACAGGGGAAATCATCAATATAGAAAACCTGCCTGAAGGAATTTATTTTTTACAATTATTTGATAAAAACAATAAGATTGTTACGTCTGAAAAAATTATAAAATTATAACCGGCTATATATTTACATAAATTCGATTCCCAAAAGGGAGATGTCATCAAATATTCTGTTGCTCCCTTCTTCTAATTTGTTGTGCCTGATTATTTCCTGAATATTTTCAATAATACTTCCGGAATTTCCAATATCATTTTCTAAGGCTTTTGTTCCTTCTTCCACGCCATCTTCATCCAAAAACTCAACAATCCCATCTGTGTAACAAAGAAGTTTTGACCGTTGATCAATAATTACTTTTCCTTTTTTAACGATGGGGATTTCATCCAACATCCCTAAACCAACACATCCTTTTGTTAAAAAAGTAATACGATTGTCTTCAACTTCATACAATATCGGCGGATTATGTCCGGCATTGATGTATTCTAATTCTTTTGTCTGGTAATTATATTTCGCCAGAAATACAGTGACAAATTTTTCTCCATTTGTAATCAGCATAACTTGATTATTCAATATTCCGGCAAGATCCTGTAATGACTTATTTTGCCCAAATTGAGCACGAAAATGTGCCTGGAAATTAGACATAACCAATGCAGCACTTACTCCTTTCCCACTTACATCCGCAATACAAAACCCGATTTCATCATCACTAAGCCTGATAACATCATAGTAATCACCCCCAACCTCAAAATGCGGAGAATAAAATGCTTTTACCAGTACATGTTCATTGCTTGGAAGTTTGTCATTTTCCGGAATCAACATGTTTTGCATTTTGGATGCCAGGGCAAGCTCTCTCTTAAAAGCCTCTTGTTGAATATTCTGATCAATCAACCGGACATTCTCCATGGCTACCAAAACAAGATTTGAAAGGGTCTGTATAAAATGTAAATGTTTGATTGTCGGACTTATTCCTTCGGTTTCTTCATCAATATCACCTATCAAAATGAAGGCAAGTGCCTGTTCGTTGTTATAAACAGGAATAATAATATCAAATGCTCTCAATGCAGGATTTGGGGAATCCAAAAGAAATTCAATGTCCTCGAACTGTAATAAAT
>CAYSRH010000011.1:0-15063 GCA_964433245.1 uncultured Bacteroidales bacterium
TTTCTGTTTTCCTATTAAGTAAATATCAAGAAAAAAGAAAAAAATTAATCATTTTATGTTAATTTTGTTGGATAATTATACGTTGATTGTAAATTTCTTAAATAATTAATAAATAAAGATATGAGTAAAAAAAAGTTTATCACATGTGATGGCAATTATGCCGCGTCTCATATAGCATATATGTTTAGTGAAGTAGCAGCCATCTATCCGATCACACCTTCGTCAAATATGGCAGAAAACATAGATGAGTGGAGTGCAAAAGGGCGAAAAAATATTTTTGGAGAAACTGTAAAGGTTGTAGAGATGCAGTCTGAGGCAGGTGCAGCAGGAGCTCTGCATGGATCATTACAGGCAGGAGCGCTGACATCTACTTACACAGCATCACAGGGCTTGTTGTTGATGATCCCTAATATGTACAAGATATCCGGAGAATTATTGCCCGGGGTATTTCATGTTTCAGCCCGTTCTTTGGCAGCGCAGGCACTTTCTATTTTTGGAGACCATTCTGATGTGATGAGTACACGCCAAACAGGCTTTGGTATGATTGCTACCGGAAGTATCCAGGAAGTAATGGATCTTGCTGGTGTTGCACATTTGACAGCAATCAAATCGAGGGTTCCCTTTCTTCATTTTTTTGATGGTTTCCGGACTTCTCATGAAATCCAAAAGGTTGAATTGCTGGAAAATGAGGATTTGGAGCCATTGGTTGACAAAGAAGCCTTACAAAGATTCAGAGACAATGCATTGAGTCCTGAACATCCTGTAACAAGAGGTTTGGCACAGAATCCTGATATTTATTTTCAGGCAAGGGAAGCAGCCAATCGTTTTTATGATACATTGCCTGATGTGGTAGAGGAATATATGGGCAAAATATCAAAATTGACAGGACGTGAATATCATCCATTTACATACTATGGTGCAGCCAATGCGGAACATGTAGTAATCGCTATGGGGTCAGCTACAGAACCTATCAAAGAGGCAATTGATTACCTGAATAAGCAGGGCAAAAAAGTAGGATTGGTGACAGTCCATTTGTACAGACCTTTCTCTGCGAAATATTTCTTCAAAGTAATGCCTAAGTCTGTGAAAAGAATAGCTGTCCTGGATCGTACCAAGGAACCAGGGGCACATGGAGAACCACTATATCTCGATGTAAAAAATCTTTATTATGGACAGGCAGGTGCACCCCTTGTTGTTGGTGGACGCTATGGATTAAGTTCCAAAGATACAACACCGACAATGATGCTTTCAGTTTTTGAAAATCTTGAGATGGCTGAACCCAAAGATCAGTTTACCGTCGGTATTGTTGATGATGTTACCTTTACTTCATTGCCATTAAAAGAAGAAGTTAGTTTTGCACATGAAGGAACTTTTGAAGCAAAGTTTTATGGTTTAGGATCTGATGGAACTGTTGGGGCAAATAAAAACTCGATCAAAATCATTGGTGAAACAACAGATAAATATTGCCAGGCATATTTTAGTTATGACTCTAAAAAATCGGGAGGTATCACCACATCTCATTTACGTTTTGGAGATGAAGTGATCCGTTCGCCTTATTTGGTTAATACGCCAGATTTTGTGGCTTGTCATGTTCCTTCATATCTGGATAAATATGATATGTTAAAAGGAATCAAAAAAGGGGGGACATTCCTTCTTAATTCTATATGGGATGTTGAAGAAACCAAGAAGAGGCTTCCCAATAGCATGAAAAAAGTGTTGGCAGAAAAAGAGATTAGTTTTTATATAATCAATGCAACAAAAATTGCAGAAGAAATTGGACTTGGAAACAGAACCAATACGATCATGCAATCTGCATTTTTTAAAATTGCCAATGTCATTCCTTATGATAAAGCTGTTAAGGAGATGAAAAATGCGATCCAGAAAACTTTCGGAATGAAAGGTGAGGATATTGTTAATATGAATTTTGCTGCGGTAGATAAGGGTGGAGCCGTAACCCCGATTGATGTTCCTTCAGATTGGAAAGGTTTATCAAAAGAGACGAAGGAGAAAAAAGACGTACCTCAGTTCATTTCTGAGGTTGTTGAACCTATTCACAGCTTGAAAGGTGATGATCTTCCTGTCAGTGCATTTTTGGACCGCGAAGACGGAACCTTCCCCGCTGGTACTTCTCAGTATGAGAAGAGAGGAATCGCAGTGAATGTGCCTACATGGATAAAAGAAAACTGTATCCAGTGTAACCAGTGTGCATATGTTTGTCCACATGCAGCAATTCGTCCTTTCCTGCTTGATGAAAAAGAAAAATCAGCTGCACCTGAGGGTATAGAAACGATTGATGCCAAAGGCAAAGGATTGGATGGACTTGGATTCAGAATGCAGGTTAGCACAATGGATTGTACAGGATGTGGAAACTGTGCTGATATTTGTCCTTCAAAAACCAAATCATTGGTAATGGAGCCATTTGATAAATTTAATGGTGAAGCAGAAAAATTTGACTGGTTGGTGAAAAATGTAGCTTATAAAGATGATGTTGTTGATAAAGAAGCAAATGTAAAAAACAGTCAGTTTTCTCAGCCATTGTTTGAGTTCAGTGGCGCATGTGCCGGTTGTGGAGAGACTCCCTACATAAAATTGATCACACAGTTGTATGGTGACAGGATGATGATTGCAAATGCGACCGGATGTTCTTCTATTTACGGTGGCTCTGCACCATCAACGCCTTATACTGAGAACAAAGACGGAAGAGGACCTGCATGGGCGAATTCATTGTTTGAAGATAATGCAGAGTATGGTTATGGTATGGGACTCGGTGTTGAAAAACTCAGAGACCGTATAGAGATCAAGATGAAGGCTATTCTTTCAAATGGTGCATCAAATGAATTGAAAACTCTTTGTCAGGAGTGGATCGATAACCGTGGCAATGGAAAGATAACGCTGGATATTGCAGACAAAATTGTGCCGGTGTTGGAGAAGGAAAAATCTGAAGAAGCCAAAGAGCTTATCAGCCTGAAAGACTATATACCAAAAAGATCGGTATGGTCCTTTGGCGGTGATGGTTGGGCTTACGATATCGGTTTTGGTGGCTTAGATCATGTAATTGCTTCAGGTGATGACATCAATATCCTGGTATTGGATACAGAAGTTTATTCAAATACCGGAGGACAATCTTCCAAAGCAACACCGGTTGGTGCAGTAGCAAAATTCGCAGCAGCAGGAAAGCAAATCAGGAAAAAAGACCTGGGAATGATCGCCATGACTTATGGCTATGTGTATGTTGCCCAGGTTGCTATAGGAGCTAACCAGGCACAATTCTTCAAAGCAGTAAAAGAAGCTGAGGCATATCCGGGACCTTCTGTTATTATCGCTTATTCGCCATGTATCAACCATGGGCTTAAAGGAGGAATGGGTGCTGCCCAGGCAGAAAACAAGAAAGCTGTGGAATGTGGGTACTGGCATTTGTACAGACACAATCCGATGTTGGAAGCAGAAGGTAAAAATCCTTTTGTTTTGGATTCAAAAGAACCGGATTGGGATAAATTTCAGGATTTCCTGAAAGGAGAAGTGCGCTATACATCATTGATGAAATCATTCCCGGATGCTGCCGGAGAATTATTTAAAGCAGCTGAAGAAAATGCAAAATGGAGATACAGAAGCTATACAAGGCTGACCAACAGCCCAATGTAATTGCTAATCTTATATTTAAGGGGCTTTCTTAACAAGGGAGCCCCTTTTTTTTTATATATTTGTAACTTTATTAGATAATTTATGGCACGTGTTTTGGCTCTGGATTATGGAAAAAAAAGAACAGGGGTAGCAGTAACAGACCCTTTGGGAATTATTGCCACGTCAGTGGGCACAATAGCAACACATACCATATGGGATTTTTTGTCAGCATACTTTGAAAAGGAAGATATTGATGTCTTGGTCATAGGATATCCTCGTCAGTTAAACAACCAGGCATCCGAATCATTGCGCTTTATCAATCCTTTTTTGAAGTCTTTTAAAATAAAATATCCCACGAAAAAAGTCGTTTTAATGGACGAGAGGTTTACATCCTCAATTGCAAAGCAAACAATGATAGAAGGCGGTGTAAAAAAGAAAAAAAGACAGGATAAATCAATGGCAGATGCGATTAGTGCTGTGATAATCCTTCAGTCATACATGGAACAAAAAAGTAATACATAATATAATTATATAACGCATGATTCTCCCTGTTGAAGTATATGGATCAACTGTTTTAAGAAAGAAATCTGAGGATATAGAGAAGGATTATCCCCGTTTGGATGAATTGATCTGTGATATGTTTGAAACGATGTATCATGCCGATGGAATCGGACTGGCAGCACCCCAGATTGGTCTGAATATAAGATTAATTGTAACAGACCTCTCGGCAATGGATCAGGATGATGAGGAATTGAAGGGTTTTAGAAAGGTATTTATCAATCCTCATATCATATCGGTGCAGGGAGATGTTTGTTTGTTTAACGAAGGATGTTTAAGTGTCCCCGGATTACGGGAAGATGTGGAAAGGCATGAAAAGATAAAAATATCTTATTATGATGAACAATTCACTCCTCATACGGAGGAGTTTTCAGGAATACAGGCACGTGTATTACAACATGAACATGACCATCTTGAAGGAAATTTATTTGTAGATCACCTTTCCCCATTAAAAAGAAAACTGATCAACAGAAAACTGCAATCAATTTCGAAAGGAAAAGTCAATGTAGATTATAAAACCAAAATACCAAAGTAAATTAATAAGGATAAACAGACAAAGAATATGGGAAAATTAATATTGGTTACGGGCGGATTGGGTTATATTGGTTCACATACGGCTGTAGAACTTATGAATGAAGGGTATGAAGTTGTTATCATTGACAATCTCAGCAATTCAAAGATTGAAGTTCTGGATGGTATTGAATCAATAGCAGGAAAACGACCCTCTTTTGAGCAGTTTGATCTTACAGACCGGGCTAAGACAGATAATTTTTTTGCAAAGTATAAGAATATTGAAGCCATTATTCATTTTGCAGCATATAAGGCTGTGGGGGAGTCTGTTGAAAAACCATTACACTACTATTATAACAATCTGGGGTCTTTGATCAATATTCTTCGGGCTATGTCGGTATATGGTATTAACAACCTGGTTTTTTCATCATCCTGTACTGTTTATGGACAGCCTGACACGCTTCCTGTAGCTGAAAATGCCCCGATAAAAAAGGCGAATTCCCCTTACGGAAATACCAAGCAGATATGTGAAGAGATCATACAGGATTCCATAGCTGCTGATCCTTCAATAAAAACAATTTCATTACGATACTTCAATCCGATTGGGGCACACCCCTCTGCATTAATAGGGGAGCTTCCGTTGGGGGTGCCCGACAACCTGGTGCCTTTTATTACGCAGACAGCTATTGGATTGCGGGATGAATTGAAGGTTTTTGGAGATGATTACAATACGCGGGATGGGTCAGCTATAAGAGATTATATCAATGTAATGGATCTGGCCAAAGCACATGTTATTTCGATTGGCAGGTTGCTGTTAGAAAAAAACAAGAAGGAATTTGAAGTATTTAATCTGGGAACAGGTAACGGTATTACAGTATTGGAGATTGTGCATGCTTTTGAAAAGGCGACCGATGTAAAATTAAACTACAAAATAGTGGGAAGAAGACAGGGGGATGTGGAAGCAGTTTATTCTGATACGCGCTTGGCCAATGAGGAGTTGGGATGGCAGGCTTCAACACCCATTGAAGACACTTTGCATTCTGCATGGGAATGGGAAAAACGAGTGCGAAACAAAGAAAGAATAATCAGCTAAATATAGTTTTCTATGAAGAGAAAGATTTTAATTACCGGAGGTGCCGGATTTATCGGTTCGCATGTGGTCAGGGAGTTTGTTAATCAGTATCCTGATGACAATATATATAATCTTGATAAATTAACCTATGCCGGAAATCTTGAGAATCTTGATGATTTGAAAGACAGAAAGAACTATCATTTTATTAAGGGTGACATGGAAGACCTTGATTTTGTTAAGAATATTTTTAAAACTTACAAATTTGATGGGGTAATACATCTCGCAGCAGAGTCACACGTTGACAGATCGATCACAGACCCGCTGGCTTTTTTAAAAACGAATATCCTGGGGACAGTCAATTTGATGGAAGCGGCCAAAGAACTATGGCAGACAGATATGGCAGGCAAACGTTTTTATCATATATCTACCGACGAAGTATATGGTTCACTTGGCGATGAAGGTTTATTCACGGAAACAACACCGTATGATCCCAAAAGTCCTTATTCAGCATCAAAAGCTTCTTCCGATCATTTTGTCAGGGCTTATCATAACACATATGGTTTGCCTGTGGTAATCTCTAATTGTTCGAATAATTATGGACCCAATCAGTTTCCGGAGAAACTGATCCCGTTGATATTTAATAATATTCTTAAAAAGAAATCACTGCCGATTTATGGTAAAGGCGAAAATATCAGAGACTGGTTGTATGTGGTTGATCATGCAAAAGCGATAGACCTGATCTTTCATAAAGGAGAAAATGGAGAAACCTACAACATAGGAGGGGAGAATGAATGGAAAAATATTGATCTGGTGCGTTTGATGTGCCGTGTCATGGATAAGAAACTGGAAAGAAAAGAAGGAGAATCAGAAAATTTAATAACATTTGTGAAAGACAGGGCAGGGCATGATATACGCTATGCAATTGACAGCAGTAAGATCAGAAAAACATTGGGGTGGAAGCCTGCAACTTCCTTTGAAGAAGGGATTGAAAAAACCATTGACTGGTACCTTGAGAACAGTCAATGGTTACATAATGTGTTGACCGGAGATTACGAAAAGTATTATAAAAAGCAGTATCTTAGTTAACAATTCCCGGAGGCGATCATTCTACGGTAACAGATTTTGCTAAATTTCTTGGCTGGTCAACGTTGCACCCTCTTAATACAGCGATGTGGTAAGATAATATTTGAAGAGGGATTATTGTGAGAATCGGGGCAACAGTATAAAGAGAGTCCGGAACTTCCATTACATAATCAGCCATTTCTTTTATGGTCGTGTCACTTTCATTAACAACGGCGATGACAATTCCATTTCTTGCTTTGATTTCCTGAATGTTGCTAATGATTTTTTCATAAGAACTATCTTTTGTTGCAATGACCACCACCGGCATATTTTCGTCGATTAAAGCAATTGGTCCGTGTTTCATTTCTGCCGCAGGATAACCTTCGGCATGGATATAACTGATCTCTTTTAGTTTTAAGGCACCTTCCAGAGCGACAGGATAGAGATACCCCCTGCCAAGGTACAGAAAGTTCGTAGCATCTTTAAAAAGATGGGCAAGTTCAAGTATCTTTTTGTCACTATTTAAAATAGATTTGATTTTTTCCGGAACTCTCGTTAATTCAGTGATAAGGGAAATATACTGTTCCTTTGTGAGTTCTTCTCGTCTTTTCCCCAGAACCAACATCATCATATAAAGGACAGTGACCTGGGCTGTAAAAGCTTTGGTAGAAGCAACTCCGATTTCGGGACCGGCGTGTGTATATACACCGCCATCTGTTTCTCTTGGTATAGAAGAACCGACAACATTGCAAATGCCCAGTACAAGTGCTCCTTTTTCTTTGGCCAACTTGATAGCGGCGAGCGTGTCCGCAGTTTCTCCACTTTGACTGATGGCTATAACAACATCATTTTTCGAGATAATCGGATTTCTATAGCGAAATTCGGAAGCATATTCAACTTCTACGGGAATTCTGGCAAACTCTTCAAACAGATATTCTCCGACAAGTCCTGCATGCCAGGAAGTTCCACAAGCTATAATGACGATACGTTTTGCTTTGTCAATTCTGTCCATTACATCAATAAGCCCGCCGAGTTTTATATCATCATTGTCTTTTGTAAGTCTGCCGCGGAATGTGTCCAATATAGACCGGGGTTGTTCAAATATTTCTTTGAGCATGAAATGGTCATAACCTTGCTTTTCTATGGCTTCAATTTCAAGGCTTAGTTCCTGGATATCAGGTTCTACAAGGTCATTAAGAATAGTTTTTAGTACAAGTTCGTTCTTTTTCAGAATAGCTACATCGCCATCATTCAGATAGATCACACTTTTTGTGTGTTCTATGATAGGGGAGGCATCTGAGGCGACATAATATTCTTTATCACCAATCCCAATAACGATAGGACTTCCTTTTCTTGCAGTTATTAGCTGATCAGATTCTTCATTGCAGATAACGAGAATTCCGTATGCTCCTTCAATTTTTGTAAGGGCGAGTCTTACAGCAATTTCAGCACTTACTTTTCCCTTGAGGTAGATATATTCAATCAGATTAACCAGTACTTCACTATCCGTATCTGATTTGAATTTGTATCCTCTGTTAATTAATTTTTTCTTTAGAAGTGCATAATTTTCAATAATTCCGTTATGGATCATTGCAAAATGCCCGTTTTGGGATGTGTGGGGGTGGGCGTTTCTGTTGCTTGGCTCGCCATGTGTAGCCCAACGGGTATGCCCTATACCGATATGACTTGTTTTGGATTCTTTTGCACTGTGTTTTTCAAGGTCTTCTACCTTGCCTTTGCACTTAAAAACTTTTAATCCCCCATTGTAAAGCGCTACACCGGCACTGTCATAACCCCTGTACTCAAGCCTTTTGAGACCATTTATTAATATGGGGTATGCTTCTTTACTTCCAATGTATCCAACGATTCCACACATATGTTAATATCATTTAATATTTGAATAAACTATGTCAAGTTTTATACCGGATCCATCAATGACGCTTGTTTTGGAAGTGACAAAGTTGTAATAATAACGTTTTTCAATCTTTATCACAGGGTAAAAAAACAATTGATTGCTTGCATGATTTTCAATCACATTATTTATGTGCATGGTGATGTTGAATTTATACACTCCGTCAGTTAGATGCCCTTTGGAATAAGATTCAGAAGTAAACACGGGAGCATCTGCAATAATCACTTCTTGTCCTTCTAACAATGTTGTGTTGGCCATGAGAAATGAAAGGGGAGAGGTGTTGGCATTGGATTTTAAGGGAATGGAAAGTATGGCCTGGTTGATCTTTTTATACCCGGCAATTTCTTTGATTGTGTTTTTATTGATTTCTACAAGAAGTCTGGGACCTGCCATTCCCTGGATGTAGCCTGTGTTGTGAGTTTGTATTGTATCATTGAGGACATCGTTAATGCGACTGGTTGAGTAATCATTTGAGAACAAACTGTATCGTTTTGAACTCATTCTTATTTTATAAAATAAAGAATCAGATTCTCCGGAGTTGTTTTTATAGTAAACAGTCAGATGACTTTTTTCGGAGAAAAAGTCAATTGTATATAAAGCGCCATCACCTAAGCCCGGTTCATCCCGGTATTGTATGAAAAGAGGCAGTAATTCTCCTTCCGTCAGATAAGGAATCAAATCGGATGAATCCAAAGGGATAGATAACTGTTGCATATTATTGTCATCAATAAAAGAGGACAGGCTGATTTCTTTAGTGGTAAGTCCTGCAGGGTCAAAGTCAGACTTCGAATCCTCAGGAAAAGAACTATTTACCAGGTGTACAGTTGGTGTAGTTGAAGTGTTGCCAACCTTACCTGTATAGGCAAGGTAAAGCACAATGGAGTCTATATTGGCAGAATCAGAAAGATGATTCTCAGCGATCATTTCAATCAATAATTCAGCTTTTCTGTTGCCTGTTACAGTATCATTCAGGTGCCCCAGGATACAGCTGTCGCCATTTGCGGCTTCAATAGATCCGAGGTCAATACTGTAAATCGAAAAATTATGAAAGGTAGCAGATTCCAGTTTTTTATCACTTCCTACGATTTCATCTCCGATAGAAATGGGATCTTTCGAACATGAAGAAAAAAGAAATAAAAAAAGAAAAAAAGCAGATGATAGCAGAACAGAAAACTTCATACAATATTATTTTGGAGGTATTAAAAATCGGTTTTTTTCTCGTGACATCTATATAGGACAGGTTATCAATTTTCCAATAAATTATCATATAACTTATTTACCTCAGAGATATATTTATCATCTTTTTTGAAACTCAGGAAAGGTTTATCTGTGTTTTTGGCGTAATTTAGACTTTCATCATCAACAGATTCACTGTTTTGGATGATTGCATCGGCATGGTCAATTGCTAATTTGTTCACATTTGCAAAAGTAGGGTTTTTAATTATTTCTAAAGAACCGGGGTCAAGACCTTCCATGGGTATTTTTTTAATAAAGTTGGATTGTAATGTTCCGGGAAATTTATTGTCATAAAGAGAATAAACTATTTTGCTATTGGCAAACAAAGGATTTTTATTAAAAACCTTTTTCAAATAAACAGCAGCCAGACTTGTAAACCATCCATGGCAATGTATAATGTCAGGAGACCAGTTTAATTTATTAACAGTTTCGATTACTCCCCTGGCATAAAAAATAGCCCTTTCATCATTGTCTTTAAAATGTTTTCCGCTATCGTCCTGAAGTATTGCTTTTCTTCCAAAATAGTCTTCGTTATCAATAAAGTACACCTGCATTCTTGCCTGTTGAATTGATGCTACTTTGATAATCAAAGGATGATCATTTTCATTAATGATAAGATTCATTCCCGAGAGCCTGATAACTTCATGCAATTGATTGCGTCTTTCATTTACAGACCCAAAACGAGGCATAAAAGTTCTGATTTCTTTCCCTGCCTCCTGAATTCCCTGCGGAAGACATCTTCCTATATTAGACATTTGGCTGTCAGGCAGGTATGGTGATATTTCCTGAAAAACAAATAAAATTCGCTTTTTTCTCATTTATTTTTAAGTGTTTGTTTAGATAATGCAAAATTACTAAAAATAATTTGTAAAATAAAGGGATAAACACATTGATCTGATAATATTAGAAGTATTGAAAGCAGAAATAATAGAAATCTGATTATTTTTGCAAAAAAAGGATGGTGGTAATAAAAACAGGAATTGAACTTAAAAATTATATAGAAAAGCTTAAAAAACAAGGGGTAGGTGTTGGTTTTGTTCCTACAATGGGTGCCTTACACGAAGGACACTTGTCCTTGGTTCGTTCTGCTATGCAGGAAAATGCTTGTGTTGTAGTGAGCATTTATGTAAATCCGACCCAGTTCAATGACATTGCTGATTTTAATAAATATCCGAGATACGTTGAAGATGACATAATGCAGATAAAGTGTATAGACAACGATGCTCGTGTAATAATTTTTTTGCCGGATGACAAGGAGATATATCCTGAGCCTGACACAAGAAAATTTGATTTCGGATATCTTGAAAAAAAAATGGAGGGGGCTTTCAGAACGGGGCATTTTAACGGGGTAGCTCAGGTTGTAAGCAAATTGTTTGATATAGTGAATCCGGATATAGCATATTTTGGACAAAAAGATTACCAACAATTGGTCATCATTAAAGAAATGGTTCGTATGATGGCATTGCCGGTAAAAATAAAATCATGCCCAATTATCCGGGAAGAAAGCGGATTGGCAATGAGTAGCCGGAATGTTAGGTTAAGTGAAGCAGAGAGAGCGGAGGCTTCAATTATCTATGAGACACTCGTCCGATCCAAAAAATGGATCAAAAAACACCCGGTATCCCGTGTCAAAGAGTTGGTAACAGAAAGGATCAATGAACATCCTTTGTTTCGGCTTGAATATTTTGAAATTGCAGATGCAGAAACTCTAAAAGAACCAGCAAAGCATCGTGCTATGGTTGGTTGCATTGCTGTGTTGGTTGGGAGTGTAAGGCTTATTGATAATGTTTTATATAATCAGGAGGATTAACAGAACTGATGTATAGGTTGATAAAATATTTCAAAATTGAATTATTACAAAGCTTTCATTAAAAAGATGTGTAAATTTGTCTTTGAGATTTGAGATGATATAAGTGTAGGATATGCAAGTACAAATTATGAAATCAAAAATCCATCGGGTGAAGATAACCCGGGCGGATTTGAATTATGTGGAGAGCATTACCATTGAGACACATTCGTAGCTATGATTAAAAATGTATGCCAAATCGAAAGCATGGTCGCAGAAATATAAATACATAAAAAACTAATATAAATTTAGAATTCGTTAGTTAATAACTATAAATTATTTGTTGTGAATAAAACAAAGATAATTAAGAGCATACAATATTTATTTTTTTTTCTTCTTGCAATTACCCTTCTGTGGTTTGCCTTTAGAGGAATTGATTTTGCAGAAATTCTTCAGGATTTAAAAACAGCCAATTATTTCTATCCTTTTTTGGCTGTTGTACTGGGGACTCTTAGTAATTTAAGCAGGGCTGTCAGGTGGGGCATGTTGATAGAATCTATAGAACGCCGTCCCTTGTTCAAACACACTTTTTATTCTATGATGATCGGATATCTTGCCAATTATGCTTTTCCCCGAATAGGAGAGGTCACGCGTTGTGCTGTATTGGGAAAAAAGGAAAAAATGCCGGCAGACAAATTATTGGGGACAGTTTTGCTGGAACGTGCAATTGACATGGTTATTTTGTTTGTCTTGGTTTTGATCTTATTTTTTTTGCGTCTGGATTTTTTCGGACAATTTTTTGCGTCGCATGTTATTATCCCTTTGGGAGGGAAGATTTCTGATACCTTTCACCTTTCCTGGATATTGTATCTTTCCGTTTTTTTGTTTTTTATTGCCGTTATTGTGACCCTTTATTTTTTACGAGGTTATTTTCAGGAAATTGTCGTATATAAAAAGACGCGTTCTTTTGTTAAGAATATAATTGAAGGATTATCAAGTGTATTAAAAATGAAGAAAAAGTGGTCGTTTTTTTGGCATACACTGTTTATCTGGGTGTCATATTTGTTAATGACCTATTGCGTGTTTTTCAGTATTCCGGAAACATCCCCGCTTGTTGCATCATCACCGCAACTTACGATTGTGGATGCACTATTTGTTTTGGTCCTGGGAGGATTGGCAATAGCTGCTCCGGTGCAGGGGGCAGGCATAGGGGCATACCACTGGATTGTTGCTATGGGATTAACGATCTATGGGATCAGCTATGAAAAAGGCCTTGTTTTTGCTACAATTTCTCATACCAGTGTTACGGTGATGTATTTGATTTTGGGAGTCATAAGTTTGATTGGAATGTCTATGGGTGGAGTAAAAACAGTAAAAAATAAAATATCAGAGGATTTATAATGGGAAGTTTGCAAGAGGTCAACAATAAAATCAACACATGGGAACAGGTACAGCATACTTGTGATGTGCATAGAACCCAAAAGCAGAAAATTGTTTTTACCAATGGATGTTTCGATATTATTCATAAAGGGCATATTATATATTTATCTCAGGCTTCAGATTTGGGGGATATTCTGGTTGTAGGGATAAACAGTGATGCCTCAGTCAGGCGGTTAAAAGGGGAAGACAGACCTGTTCAGGGACAGGATGCGAGGTTACAGCTTATGGCATCATTATTTTTTGTTGATCATGTTGTGTTATTCGAAGAAGATACGCCACAGAAATTAATCGAAATTGTCCGGCCTGATTATCTTGTGAAGGGCGGGGATTACAAAAAAACTGAAAATATTGTTGGATACGATTTTGTCACAGCTTATGGCGGTGAGGTAAAAGCACTTTCTTTTACAGATGGGTATTCATCTTCATCTGTTATTGATAAAATACGGTGATGGGCAAATTAAAAAAGAAATATATCTGTCAGCAGTGTGGTGCAGAATCCGCAAAATGGATGGGGCGGTGTAATAGTTGTGGGGAATGGAATTCGTATGTGGAAGAATTGACTGTTTCCGGCGGCGGAAATAATCGGGAGAGAATTGATTTGTCTGTCAGTGATAAGCCTACACTTATTCAGGACATTGAGATGAGTTATCAGCAAAGGGTCTCGTCCGGAATAGCTGAACTTGACAGAGTGACAGGGGGAGGATTTATCCCCGGTTCAGTTTTATTGATCGGGGGAGATCCCGGCATAGGGAAATCAACGCTTTGTCTTCAGATTGCCAGAAATAAATCGTTGAAGGTACTGTATGTTTCCGGCGAAGAAAGTAAAACACAGATTAAACACAGGGCAGAGCGAATAGGGATTGATAGTGAACAATGCTTTATTCTATCTGAAGTGATGGCTGAAAATATAACCCATCAAATAGAAGAGATAAAACCAGACCTTGTAATTGTTGATTCCATTCAGACGGTATATTCACACCAATTGGATTCGTCTCCGGGAACGATCAGTCAGATTCGGGAAAGTGCCAGCATATTGATGAAGTCAGGGAAAAGAGAGAATATCCCGATCATACTAATAGGACATATCAACAAAGATGGTAATTTGGCCGGACCGAAAGTCCTGGAGCATATTGTAGATGTTGTATTGCAGTTTGAGGGAGATCAAAATTTTCTGTACAGGGTATTAAGGGTGCATAAGAATCGTTACGGAGCTACTTCAGAGTTAGCGATATTTGAAATGCGGGAAGAAGGACTCAGAGAAATCACAAATCCATCTGAGGTTTTAATTACACAATATGATGAACCATTGAGTGGTATAGCAATTGGTGCCATCATTGACGGAAACAGACCTTTTCTGGTTGAAACGCAGGCACTTGTGAGTTCTGCTGTATATGGCACACCACAACGATCATCTACAGGATATGATTTGAGGCGCTTGCATATGTTGTTGGCTGTACTTGAAAAAAAAGCAGGATTTAAAATTGCACAGAAAGATGTCTTTCTTAATATTGCAGGAGGAATAAGGGTTGTGGATCCTGCATTGGACATGGCGATTGCTGCCTCCATATTATCATCCAGCATTGATATACCGCTTGACCGAAATACTTGTTATATAGGAGAAATAGGACTTTCCGGCGAGGTCAGACCGGTCACAAGAATAGAGCAAAGGATAGAAGAAGCAAAAAAGGTGGGATTTAACCGGATATTTATTTCAAAGTATAACAGTAAACACTTACAGTCTATTACAGGTATTGATATCCAAACCGTTTCCAGAATTGATCAAATATTGAAAGCAATTGCTTGATTTTTTTGGTTCTACCACGAACATTTATCTCTTGCGAAGCAAAATTTAATGAAAGCTTGTCT
>CAYSRH010000012.1:0-14842 GCA_964433245.1 uncultured Bacteroidales bacterium
AGGGTGGGTATTGACTGGTGAATGGGAGTGGGATAGTGCACAGGGAAAAGGAGGCGGTGACGGAGGTTACCCTAGTGCGAATGAAGTATATAGCGGAGATATGATAATTGGAACTGATATTACGGGACTGGGGGAATGGAAAGGAAATTATGAGCCGAATATCAGTCCGCTGGATCCTTATCTGGCGACATCACCCAAAATTGATTGTTATTATTACAAAGATGTAACACTGAGTTTTCAACGCTGGTTGAATATGGATATGTGGGATATGGCTGCGATTGAATTATCTAAGGATGGAGGTGCATCGTGGCACAGAATATACCGAAATACCGGTTTTGTTGCCGAATTCCAGTGGGGATTTATCAGTTATGACATTTCCGATTTTGCTGACAGGGCTGATAGCTTGCAGGTTCGTTTTGGTATTCTGAGTTCAGTAGGTTTTAATAATTTCAGTGGATGGAATATTGATGATATCCTGCTGTCCGGCAGCTTTATTAATGCAGACGTAGGGGTAATTGATATATTGCAACCTTTTAACGGACCACACCATACCTCGGAAGAAGACATTATTGCCAAAGTGAAAAATTTTGGCGCAGCAAGGGTAGAGCCGCCTATTCCGATAGCCGCTTACTTTGATGATGGCAAGGGATTTTCCTTTGCTGTGCGCGACACCATTTATACAACCATAGAACCCGGGGACACCCTGCTTTTTCATTTTACCAAGTCCGCCGATCTGACGCATCCGGGAAAATATACATTTTGGGTTGCCAATGAGTTAGAGGATGATGAGTACAGAGCCAATGATACATTAACAGAAACTTTGTATGTGGTACCCACACTTGAGGCACCTTATGAAGAAGATTTTGAAGGAGATGATCATTATTGGTTGGTGAATTTCACACCTGAACAGGGAGAAAACACAAAAAACACATCATGGGAGTTGGGAATTCCGGAAGAAGGTGTATTAAGTCCGGCAGGTTCGGGACAAAAAGCCTGGGTAACTCGTTTGGGAGCACCTTATCGTAGCTTTGATACCTCCAGATTGTACTCTCCGTATCTGGATATTTCAAAATTGAATAAGCCGGTGGTGGAATTTCTCACGCATCGCTCTTTGCGTAATGGCGATGGGTATGTATTGGAATATTCATTGGATACTGCCAAGACCTGGCATACTTTGTTACGTCATGACACGATTGTTTATCCTTACGACTGGAACTGGTATAACAATGATTCGGTTCACAGCCTGGGCGGCGAAGGTTGGGATGGAACACTGTCAGGGTGGCGCACAACGCGACAGTTTCTCCCGGAACAACTTAGAGCCAAGGAGGTGCAGTTTCGTTTCACTTTTAAGTCGGGGAATAATTCGTCATTCAGGGAGGGGGCTGCGATTGATCGGTTTCGCATTATTGAGGCTCCACCCGATGTAAAGGCGCATGCTGTAGTTGCTCCTGAGAGTGCTTGTGAGCTTTCTACTGAAGAACTGGTTGTGGTGGCCTTTGAAAATGTGGGCTGCCTGCCTTTACCAGTTGGTGATACCATTGTTTTTGTGGCTTCGTTGGATTCGACACAAACCGTTATGGATACCCTGCTGGTTGATAGGCATATTGTCGTTGGGGATACGTTTCACTTTCCTTTTACAAAGGTATTCGATTTTGGTGTTTCCGGTGAGTATGAGTTAACAGTTTATTCTATCTATCCCGATGACAGAAATATATATTCTGATATACCTTATAATAATGATACAGTTCAACAGACGATATGGGTACAGAGACCCTTTGTTGACCTGGGACCTGATATCTATACGGTTTTTCCTGACACTGTTGTGTTGGAAGCGTTTACCCTTGACACGCTTATCTATGCCTGGAATACAGGTGATAGCATTCCCAATTTAGCTATTGATCAGGAGGGAGTGTATCATGTCACTGTTAGTAATAGTCTTTGTGACGCCTACGATACAATCGAAGTATTTAAATTACTTGCTGATATTTCACTGTCTCTTGTTTCCCCGAAATCGGCATGTTACCATTCGGATCAGGTTTCAGTTACCATGGGATTAACTAACATGGGAACAGATACAATTCGTCCGGGAGTCAGTCTTGAGATGTTCTATCAGTTATCAGACAATCAATGGCACGATACTACCTATGTGTTTTCTGACACGTTGTATCCTGATAGTATTCAGTACATTTCTTTCCCTCATTTGCATGATTTGTCCCAGGTAGCGGATTATCAGTTTCGATCGTATCTCGTTTATGCCATAGATGAAAAGCCGGAGAATGATAGTGTTGAAATGCTTATTCACACCAGGGGTGAGCCCCTCTTTTCTTTACAACCCGACTCGCTTGTTTTCCTTGGCATGCAATATCCTTTGGATGCAGCATATCAAAACGATCCAATGTCTTCCTATCTTTGGGAGGATGGTTCAAGTGACAGTACTTTCCTTGTAACATATCCCGCTGACAGGTATTATGCGGTTACGGTAACTGACCAATATGGTTGTACGGTCAGTGACTCTTCTTACGTATTGTTAATTGTTCCTGATGTGGGTGTTATAGAGTCTGTTATTCCAAAGAATTCTTGTGGTCCAATTGTTGATGAGCATGTAAAAATCAAAATAGCAAATCTGGGAACCTCAGATATACCAACGGGTACAACAATTCCAATTAATTATCAGCTGGGCAACTCAGAAATAAAACAAACAGAATGGTATTTAACCAATCCTTTTCTTGTTGAAGATACAATTAACTTTGTTATAGATGAGCGGGTTACCTATGACGAGTATGGTGCTTATTATTTCATGGCTTTTACAAGTCTTGGAAGTGATTCGGTTTACCACAATGACACCTTACACCTCGACTTTCTTGTTACACCTGTTCCTGATATTGATCTAGGTGAAGAAATGCAGGTGGTTTATGCTCATGAAGAATTGCTTGATCCAGGTGATTATGAGTCTTACTTATGGCATGATGGTAGTGATGAACGCTATTACCTTTTGAATGCATCCAACAATATTCCGCCAAAAAGAGTAGGAGTAACCGTTACTGATGCAAACGGTTGTACAGCATCCGATCAGACGATAGTTGTGCTTGATTTTAAAGATGTTACTATGTTACCTTTGTTGAGTCAGGATACCACTTGTGGTTTTTCTCATCATGATTCGGAAGTAGTGACATTTAAAAATGTGGGTACACAGGCATTGGATCCTTTTGACACGCTTATGATTTCTTATTATGTTGATTCTACGTATATAAGGACAGATACCTTAAAACCTGAGAAATTGATTACTCAATTGCAAAGTTTTGAACATACCTTGAATGGACGGATAAGTATAGAAAACAGAGGATTTCATGAACTCTCTTTTATTGTCACAATGCGGGGCGACCAAAACAGATCAAACGATACGGTGGCACACTCATTTTATGCATTGGGGCTTCCGCAGATTGTGTGGCCTATAGAAGATAATATTGATACTGTTCGCCTTGAATTGCCCGGTGTATTGAAGCCGGAGAATGATACATTTACGCACTATATGTGGTCAACAGGTGCTACTACTCCGATGATCCGGGTAGATTATTCCGGATGGTACACCCTGGCTGTAAAGGATTATAACCAGTGCATTGGGAAGGATAGTGTTTTTGTTGAACACCATGTAGGAATTGCTATGTATTCTGATAATATGTTGGGATTGCAAATGTATCCTAATCCGTTCAGTGATAAACTCTGTCTTCTTATTTCATCTTCTGGCATGTATGAAGATTTTTGGCTGACACTTATTTCTTCTGATGGGATAGTGCATAAAAAGAAACGACTGAATACAGGGGAAGCAGAGCATTGGGAAGAGTGTTTTGATTTGTCAAAGCTTTCTCCCGGAATGTACAAAGCGCTTATCAGTGATGAAAAAGGAGCCTGCTATGTACGCACCCTGATAAAGGAATAAAAGCTGTTGAGAGAGTATAGTTTGAAAGGGTGAGTTGTTCTTAGTTTGACTTCGTATAAACGGCATCATATTGTTCAATTAATCCTGTTCCGTCATTCACTTTATAGCGCCAGCTTATTTCTGTTAAATCATCAGAAACATACCCGCTTCCTTCCACTGTGTAATCCTGTGCAAAAGATTGTTCGAACAGAGTAATTTTATACCCGTCAATTCTGGCTTCCACTTGTGATGTTTCTCCAAGATCATAGAAATTGTAGATGATGATGGCATTGGACCTATACCTTGATTTTACAAGTGTTACTTCGTAAGCGTGTTTGAATTCAGTTTCGCGACATAGCCATAGACCAGGCAGTTCATTTGTGACTTGTTCAGAATCCAGGTCAATTTCCTGTTCACAAGAAATAAAAAGAAAAGAACCGGAAAGCATCATGAAAACAGACAAGAAATTTAGTATTCTTTGCATAGCTTTTTTTGATTGTAAAAAATAAAAAAATTAATTCAGTTTTTCTTCCCTGATCAAAAAATCAACAGGTACAGGAACAGAGGTTCCGTATTGATATATTAAAACCAAAGTTTCTGCCAGTATGCTGTCTCTAAAGATAATTTTAACAGAGGCTTGTTCAGGAGAACGGTAATGTAAATAATCAGATTTTTTTTTATCAGGCAGATTTTTTTTATAGAAATCAAGACTTGTGTTCTGATTTACCTTCTCAATCACCAGATAAACAGGGTCTCCTTGTGTATGTATTCCTTTTTTTTCAGAAAAATAAAATAACAAAGACGTATCTTTTTCTGATTCTGATACAGGTGTGATTGCCATGCGCTTACCATAGTTATTTTTAGTAACTGATCCTGTGAATTGTTCCAGATAACCCTTTTCGATTTCGCGTAATTCATTGACAGCGTATTTCAGTATCTCTTTGGATTTCGGAGGGCTTGTTGTTTCCCAGTCAGCCAGTATGGTAAGTTGTGCTTTTTGAAGATTGACCAGGAATTCGGCAGTTTCTTCGGCACGTTCGTTTAATGATTTTTCTTTTGTTTTTTCGCGATATACAGGAACCTGAACAAACACGGAATCTTCAAATACTGTTTTGTATAATGTGTCAGTAATGGTTTTTGTTGTTCCGGTAAGGCTGATTTTTTCTATGGAATGAAGCAACAGGTTTTGGTCATTCTCCAAACTGGTGGATATTTCTTTTTCAGGAAGGAAAATATTGGAATTTTTTAAGGTAATGTATCCTTCAGTGAAAGAAAGAATTTTATCCAGCCGACTGTCATAACTCTTACGATATGTTGCAATATATAATTCTTTTGGATCAGGTTTCTGTCGGCTTGTGATCCGGATATCTGAGATAGTATAATTTATGCTGTCGTTTTTTAAAACTGATTGAATGCCCAGATAACGTTTGGCGTAAGGGGCATAAAGTCCTGCTTTGAAATCTGTTTTTCTGATTTGGAAATCAATTTGGAGAGAAGTTCTGGGAAGAAAATAGGGAACCCCAAAAGGAACTTCTTCATTTGTAGTAACAGGGTAAGAAGAAATTTGTGATATTCCCGGCAATGAAGCCAAAGATAAAAAAAACAACAAATAAAAAATATTTTTCATGAGAAATCTAATTATCTACGTTAAAAAATTAAACTTAATTTTTACAAATATAACATATTAAATGCATTGCCTATATGAGCAATAATTTCAGAAGCAATAAGGCTTTCGTGGCTGTTTTCTGTCAAAGCCAGGTCGCCTGCCATGCCGTGCAGGTGAACTCCAATAAGACAGGCATCAAGAGGGTTGTATTGCTGAGCCAGTAACCCCAGGATAATCCCTGTCAGGCAGTCACCACTACCCCCGGTTGCCATACCGGGATTTCCGGTATTGTTAAAATAGATATTTCCTTCCGGATTACTAATGGTTGTGTTGGCGGATTTCAGAACGATATATATATGTTTTTCTTTTGAGATTTTTAACTGTTTTTCTAAGCGTTCGTAATGACAGGAACTATCACCAAATAATCTGTCAAATTCTTTTGGGTGTGGTGTCAGGATACTATTCTTGGGTATTTTTTCTAAGGTGTTGGATTCAGAGGCGAGAATATTCAATGCGTCAGCATCCATAACAAGAGGATGATTGCTTGTTTGTAATAGTTCCAATAATACTTCTTTGGTTTTCTTTTCTGTTCCTATTCCCGGTCCGATTCCAATGGCATTAAAGGGTTTTAAGACAGGGTTTTGTGTCCAGTATGAATCATTGGTATCAATGCTCAACATTGTTTCAGGCGAAGAAATTTGCAGAATATTCACCAATGATTGGGGCACATGTACTGTCAGCAGTCCTGCCCCGCTTCTTATACATGCCTTAGCAGACAACACAGCAGCTCCGCCCTTGCCTTTTGCCCCGGCAATAAGCAAAGCATGCCCATAGGTGCCTTTGTGGCTTTGTTTTTTCCTGGGACGGATTATTTTCCTGATGCTATCGGATTCAATTAAGCAATAATTTGTGTCAGTTGATGCAATAATATCCGGATGTAAACCAAAAGGAACAATCTGCCAATTCCCTACAAAAATTTCGTTCTCAGGCATAAAAAAAGATAACTTTGCAAATTCCAATGACAATGTACAGGTTGCTTTTATGATACTCTCCGGAGTGTTATTCCGGTTATCTTCGCCAAAGAGACCGGAAGGAATATCAATTGCTATAACGGGATTTTCTTGTGTGTTCAGGAATGTTACAATTTCCTTATAAAGACCTTCTAAAGGGCGTGTTAATCCGGAGCCAAATAAAGCATCAATGATAAGACCTTTTGGTAAAGACAAAGAAATATCTTCTTTTTTGTTAAATTGATGAATATGTATATTGAATTTTTTCTTGATTTTTTGTAAGCGTTGCAAATTTATTTTAGCATCCTTACTTTTTATTTCTCCTACAAGAAATACGAACACCTGTTTTTTGTTTTCTGCTAACATGCGAGCCACAGCAAGACCATCACCTCCGTTGTTCCCGGGACCTATAAATAGGAGAAAAGAAGATTCACAGGGGAACAATCCGGACAAACTCAGGAATAATTGCTCGGAAGCCTTTTCCATCAGGTCAATAGAGGATATAGGTTCGTGCTCAATGGTGTATTTATCAATGAATTGTATTTGGGCAGCGGCGAAAATTTTTTGCATAGAATGAAGTGTTTTAATAAAATAAATGCTTGCCTATCATATTTCTTATATCGTTAACTTACAGTAGTATAACAAAGATACACAAAGTTACTGATAATAAGAAAAAAGAAAAAAGAAAACATCAGGTTTAAATATAAAATAGAAAATATTGATGTGCAATGTATTTATTTTTTATTTTTGGGTATTATTGTTTTTTGTACATAATCATATTTTTAAGTGAACCGAGCCATGACAAAAATTTTGACACACACGCAGCTATGATTAAAATGTGTACCCAATCGAAAGTATGGTTGTAAAATATAAACAGATGAAAAATAAGGCAAAGGTCAAATTATTTATCATCTCCTTTTTATTGCAGTCTTTATTCTGTGTTTCGACTGTTTATGCAGAACGCATAGACAGCCTTGAAAAGGCTTTGGATCAAAATAGCCAGAGAGACCAGGTAATACTTTATTATGAATTGGCGAGAGAATATTATTCTTCCGGAATGAGAGATGAAGCAATGGATGCTGTTGATCAGGGGAAATCCCTCGCTACCCGGTTTAATGATGATAAAGGTTTAATAAAGATATTGACTTATGAGGGGCTTATGTATCAGTCCATTGGTAATTTGAACCTGTCTATTGAGATGTTGAATGAAGCCATTGAGTTAGGAAAGCAAAATGATAAATTAAAAGTCAGCCTGATTGAGGCGATGAACCATCAAAGTGTAAATTATTTCAGAAAGCAGGAGATAGATACGATGTATGATAATGCACAAGAGGCGTTATTAGTTGCTGAATCAATGGAAGAGGAGGATGTGAGAAGTGCAAAAGCTGAAACATACAATCATTTGGGATTGGCATCTTATTATAAAGGGGAATTGTTTGAAGCACTGAGCCAATGGCAAAAAGAGCTAAATTTAAGAAAAGAATTGGATGATTTGGTAAAACTGGCACAAGCCTATGGAAATATTGGTGTGATATACAGAACACAAGGAGATTACAAAAGTGCACTTGAATATTATCAGGAGAATCTGAAAATTGTAGAAGAAACAGGAAACAGAATGTTGATCGCAAGGGCGAAAGCCAATGTTGGAAATATCTATTACAGTATAGGAATGGAATACTCGAAAGCACTTGAGTATTATAATGAAAGTCTGGAAGATTTTATAGCGGTCAATGATTCAAATAATATCTCGAATACATATCTGAATATTAGTTCGGTGTTTTTAGCTGATTATGTTGCGATGACCCGGGGGAAGGAATCCTTAAAGGAAGATGATCTGGCAAAAGAAAAAATAGAAATGGCTTTAGAGAAGGGATTTCAGGCAATGAATTATGCAATAAGAGATAACAACAAGGCCATGGCCAAAAGAAATTTAGGCTCCATTTATATAGCTGCCGGAGATTATGAGAAAGCAATTGAATATCTGGATGAAGCACATAGTTATTTTGAAGGGAGGAATGATATTAGAGAGATTGCCACAACACTGAACTATCTGGGAGAATCTTATTACAGGATAGGAGATTATGACCGTTCAATTGAATATTATACGAGGGCTGAAGAGTATCATAAAGAGATAGGACATAGAAGGGAATTGTATGATCTATACAAAAGTTTATCGGATGTTTATCTGGCCAAAGATAACTGTCAACGTGCATTGGCGTATTTTAAAAGTTATGCGGAATTAAAAGATTCGACATTAAGTGAGCGTTATCTCGATGCTCTTCGTGGTTATGAACATATGCAAAGTGAACGGGAGATAGCTCTGTTAAATGAAAAATCGGCAAGGCAGCAGGCAGAAAACAGGAGACAGCGGATGATGTTGATCTCTATGGTATTGATATTCTTTTTGGTCTTGGGTTTTTCATTGGTGATTGTTAAGCAGTATAATGATAAGA
Source organism: uncultured Bacteroidales bacterium (assembly GCA_964433245.1). Classification (GTDB taxonomy): domain Bacteria; phylum Bacteroidota; class Bacteroidia; order Bacteroidales; family JBBRXJ01; genus CAYSRH01. The sequence continues at coordinate 8,986 of CAYSRH010000012.1, forward strand.
GAAGAGCAAATGTCCGGCTTGAAGAACAGAATATTCTTTTGGAAGAAAGAAATAATGAGATACAGCTGCAAAGGGATCAGATATTCCATCAAAACGAAGAAATTACAGCCAGTATTACTTATGCAAGTCGTATCCAGCAAGCCATATTACCTCCTAAGGATTCTTTTATTTCTGTTCCTGATCATTTTATTCTTTTTAAACCGCGTGATATTGTTAGTGGAGACTTCTACTGGATACACGAAAGAGAAGATACGATTGCGTGGATGGCTGCTGATTGTACAGGGCACGGTGTTCCCGGAGCCTTTATGAGCATGTTGGGGACAGCATTTTTGAATGAAATTGTTAGTACGATGAAGAAACTTGATTCGGCAGCTATTTTGGATGAGTTAAAGGCTAATGTAATAAAAAGCCTCCACCAAACAGGAGAAGTGGGAACCAGTCAGGATGGAATGGATGTTGCCTTGTGTTTATTGGATAAGAAGACAAAAAAACTTCAGTTTTCAGGGGCATACAATGCATTGATATTGATTAGAAATGGAGAATTGTCTGAAATTAAAGCAGATAAGATGCCTATTGGTGTGGCAAAAGATAAAAGGAATCATTTTTCAAAAGAGGAATTTATCGTACAGGAAGGTGACTGTCTGTATGTTTTTTCAGATGGTTATGTTGATCAGTTTGGTGGAGAAAAAGGAAAAAAATTCATGAAGAAACGGTTTAAAGACTTGTTGTTGGAGATACACGATAAACCAATGCAGGAACAACAAAAAATACTTGATAAAGAATTCCTTGAATGGATAGGGACAGATTATGAGCAGATTGATGATGTCATTGTAATTGGTGTTAAGATTTAAAAACACAAGAACCATAAAATTTAGGAGGTAAGGAGTGAGGAAAAATGATAAGAATGAGTTGGTTTTTGGAATTCGTGCGATCATTGAAGCAATAGAAGCAGGGAAAGAGATTGAAAAGGTCTTCATCAAAAAAGGATTAAAAAGCCCGCTCTTAACGACACTTTTCAGGCTTGTTCAAAAACACAATATCCCCTGTCAGTACGTTCCTGTGGAAAAGTTAAACCGGATCAGAGCAACAAACCATCAGGGAGTTATTGCTTATATTTCTCCAATAGAATACGGACAATTGGATACGTTTATTCCCTCCTTGTACGAATCAGGGAAATCTCCAATGCTTCTTATCCTTGATGGAATTACAGATGTACGTAATTTTGGAGCCATAATAAGAACTGCTGAATGTGCCGGTGTCAATGCAATTATTTTCCCATTAAAAGGTGGAGCGATACTTAATGCAGATACAATAAAAACTTCTGCAGGAGCAATTCATGGCATGACGCTTATACGGGTTTCTGATATAAAAAAAACAATCAGGTTGTTGCAGGAAAGTGGAATGATTATCATTGGAGCCACCGAAAAAAGTAAAGATTCTTATACAACGACAGACTATACAGTTCCTTTTGCTTTGGTTATGGGAGGTGAGGAGCAGGGATTGTCCAAGGACGTACTTGAGACGGCAGATCATCTGGTTCAAATCCCTTTGTATGGGAAAATATCATCCCTTAATGTCTCTGTGGCTGCGGGGATATGTCTTTTTGAAGCTTTACGCCAACGTGCAACATTATAGAATTGGCAATTGTCTTTTGAAATTTTCCTCGAGAACAATAACAGTTTCAGTCCTGACAACACCGGGTATTGTTTGTAATTTATCTACCATGATGCTCCTCAAATGGTCATTGTTCATGGCATAAATTTTTGTGAAAATGGAGTAGTTCCCTGTTGTATAATAACTTTCTGTGACTTCCGGAATTTTTTTGATCATTTGCACCGCACTTTTATACATGCTTGCAGATTCAAAATGGATTCCCATGTATGCACAAGTATGGAAACCTACTTTATTGGGATCAATAACATATTCAGACCCACTGATAATTCCTGATTTTATCAACTTTTGTACCCGCTGATGAATGGCTGCTCCTGAAACACCACATTCTCTCGCTACTTCAAGAAATGGTGTTCTGGCATCTTTGGTGATGATGTTCAATATTTTTTTGTCCAGGGTGTCAAGTTGATTTTTCTTTTCCATAAAACAGTAATTTTTTTTACGTGATCATTTTATAAGATAAAAGTAATGAATAAAATTGACTTGTAGATTTATTCATATTAAAATTCTTTTTATAATGTTTTTCTAAGGATGTAAATTATAAAAAAAACCATTTTGAATAAAAAAATTAAAACAACAACCCTTTTTAATGTAAAATTATATTAAAAAAGTGTTTTTTTGTTAAAAAAAATTAATTTTGTTTTTCTTTTTTATATTTGAGAAAAATGGGGAACTTGTATATACCAAAAAATTATAGTCCGTCCTTATCGGTTAAGGAAACTGAAATGGCAATCAAATTGGTCAAGGATGTATTCCAGGATTATTTGTCTTCGGCGATGCTGTTACGACGTGTTACGGCTCCTTTATTTGTGTTGAAAGGAACAGGAATTAACGATGACTTGAGCGGGGTGGAAAAAAAAGTCACATTTCCGGTAAATGACCTTGCCGGTCGTGAAGCAGAGGTAGTTAATTCCCTTGCCAAGTGGAAACGTATGGCACTTGCAGAGTATGATATCCGGGAAGGATATGGTATTTATACTGACATGAATGCAATTCGCCCTGATGAAGAACTTGATAATATCCATTCTTTGTATGTAGATCAATGGGACTGGGAAAGAGTAATAAATGAGAATGAACGTAACCTTGACTTTTTGAAGTGGATAGTGAAGGAAATTTTTGAAGTATTTAAAAGAACAGAATTTATTGTTTATCAACATTATTCACATATTGAACCCAAATTGCCTGCTGAAATCACCTTCATACACGCTGAAGAATTATTGGAAAAATATCCTGATGTTCCGGCGAAAGAAAGGGAACGCTTGATCACCAAAGAGTATGGGGCTGTATTTATTATAGGAATAGGTGGTGCAATGAAAAATGGGGAAAAACATGACGATCGTGCACCTGATTATGATGACTGGAGTACAGAGACAATAAACGGGTATAAAGGATTAAATGGAGATATGCTTTTATGGAATCCTGTATTGGAAGATGGTTTTGAGATATCTTCAATGGGTATTCGGGTAAGTGTTGATGTAATGAAAAAGCAATTGGCAATAGCCAAAGCTGAATCCCGAAAATCACTTTTTTGGCATAAAAGGCTATTGAACGGGGAATTTCCTCAATCTATCGGAGGAGGAATCGGACAGTCCCGTGCATGTATGTATTTCCTTAACAAAGCGCACATAGGAGAAGTACAGGCAAGTATCTGGTCGGAAGAGATGATGAAAACATGCAAAGAAAACCACATCGCTCTGATATAGGAACTTTCTTTTTGCCTGCTTTTACCTGATATGTTTAGGAAGGTATTCCGGATACTGATTTCCCATCGCCCGAAACATGTTTTTTCGGACATTTTTATTGTGTTTTCCCATGTAATCAACCAACTCCTTCATTTCTTTTCTGCTGCTGTTTGTTCCGTGGGGACAGGTTTTTAGTTCTTCAGGGAAATGCATTTTGTCGGCATAGGCTTTTACGTATTCTTCCGTAAAAGATAGGAGGGGGCGAATGACCTGTAATTCACCTTCAAACATGGACAATGAATAAGGCAGCGAGCTAAGCGATGCATGAAAAATCATATTCATCAACATGGTTTCCAGGGCATCATCCATGTGGTGACCGAGTGCCAGTTTGTTACAGGACAATTCTTTGGCAGCACTGAACATGGCTTTTCGTCTGTTCCATGAACAGACAAAGCAAATATTTTTGTTGTTATTTTCAGTATCTTCAATTTCAATATTTCGTTGGTGGAAAGCAATATCCCGCTCTTCGCAGAAGGATTTGAGATAAGGAAGATCTGTTTGATAGCCGATGTTGTTGGCTGTGATATGGATGGGCACCAACTCAAAGGGAAAAGGAATATGCTTGCGTTGGTCTGCCAGCAGATCAATAAGCACCAGAGAATCTTTACCGCCCGACAAACCCACGAGTATCTTGTCGTCGGGGGCAACAAGCTGCTGCTTGTACAGCACTTCGCCCATTTTTTTTCGCAGGTTATTGACGGTTTTAGGCAGTTTCGTTTTGGTCATGCGGGAGCGATTGAAACAAGAAGAACCCCCGTAGTGAATACGAGGGTTCTGTTATTTTTGTGTAAGGAATTATTTATCCCCTGATGGCTTTTACCCCGGGCAGTTCTTTCCCTTCGATGTATTCCAGCATGGCACCACCACCTGTTGATACATAACTTACTTTGTCGCCCAGTTTGTTTTGGTTGATGGCCGCTACGCTGTCGCCACCGCCGATGAGCGTAAAGGCGCCGTTGGCTGTTGCTTTGGCAAGAGCCTGGGCAATTGCTGTTGTTCCCTTGGCAAATTTTTCTATCTCAAAAACACCCATCGGACCGTTCCACAGAATGGTTTTTGAGTTGGTGATGACATCGGTAAATGTTTTGATGGTTTCTTCGCCAATGTCCAACCCTAACCATCCGTCCGGAGTCTCGTCAGTTTTTGTCTCGTTGGTGTTGGCGTTGGCATCAAACTTATCAGCGTTAACCGCATCTGTTGGGATGTACACATTCACCCCATTGGCTTTGGCTTTTTTCAGAATGTCCAAAGCGAGGTCAAGTTTGTCTTCTTCGCAAATCGAATTTCCAATCTTTCCGCCCTGTGCTTTGATGAAGGTATAGGTCATACCGCCACCGATGATGAGGTTGTCAACTTTATCCAGCAGGTTTTCGATAACCAAAATTTTATCCGATACTTTGGCACCTCCCATGATGGCTGTGAATGGTTTTTCAGGCGATTTCAGCACCTTGTCCATAGAGCTGAGTTCGGCATCAATCAGGAACCCGAACATTTTGCTGTCGGCATCAAAATTGTTTGCAATGACGGCCGTGGTTCCATGTTCGCGGTGGGCTGTTCCAAAAGCATCATTCACATACACATCAGCATAGGAAGCCAGTGTCTTGGCAAATGTTTTTTGTTTTTCTTTTAGTTCAGCTTTGGCTGCTTTTTTTTCTTCGTCACTGGCGCCCTCCGGTAACACGGGCTTACCTTCTTCTTCTGCGTAAAACCGAACGTTTTCAAGCAGTAATACTTCTCCGGGCTTCAAGGCATCGGCTTTACTTTTGGCATCAGCACCCAGACAGTCTTCAGCAAATTGTACTGATTTTCCCAAATGATTTTCCAATACGGGAATCACGGGTTTCAAGGAATATTTAGACTCAGGACCTTTGGGTCTACCCAGGTGCGACATCAGGATACAGGCACCACCATCGCCAATGATTTTTTTGATGGTCGGCAAAGCACCCCGGATACGATTGTCGTCAGTTACCTCCAATGTTTGTTTGTCCAAAGGCACGTTAAAATCCACGCGAACAATGGCTTTCTTACCGGAAAAATTGAAATCATTAATACGAATCATAGTTGAGATTATTTAATTGGTACATAAATCAGATTGTCTGCACAAAGATAATAAAGTTTGTTGTTTTTATAAAGTACATGAACCGATAAAGTTTATATGACTTGAGATTGCAATAAAAATAAAGTAGGGTGTGTTGTTTTCCTTCGAAATAATCGTTACATCATCACAGGAATACTTTCTAATTTTGTAATTTTGTATCTTTCACAAATGAATTTGGAGAGACATGTTATTTAAGAATATTGTCGGACAGGACAAGATAAAAGATTATCTGCGAAAAACAGTGCAGGAGAGTCATATCAGCCATGCACAACTGTTTCTCGGTAATGCCGGATATGGTGGCTTGCCTCTCGCGATAGCATACGCACAATATATGGTTTGTGAAAAC
>CAYSRH010000013.1:0-1548 GCA_964433245.1 uncultured Bacteroidales bacterium
TCTATATTTCAACAAATTCAGCATTTATTTACTTCAAAGAATTAACATAAAAAAATGCTAATAAAAACTGATACGCTCTGTTACCTGTTCATACAGTCAATTTTTTAATCCGGTTACTCCACAACCCGGTACAACCACAAATTGCCGTTGATGTACTGCTCTATTCCTTGCTCATGCAAACTCTTGATGGCTTCGTGGATCTGCTCCAGCGTATCTTCGTTTCTTCTGTACCCTTGGTAGTACACAAAAAAGTATTTGCCGTCGCCTCGCTGGAACACGCGGGTATCCAATCCGAGGTCGCGTTGCAATATCTGCTGAAAAAATGCTGCATCCTGCAATCGGTAGTAGGCACCCAGCACCAGGAAAAACTCCTTATTCTCTCCCTCCCTGCTAAAATCAAGTGCTGCCAACTCTTCCAGTCCGATGCGGTATTTTTCGATGTACACTTCTATTGTGTCGCGTTCCCTTACCATGATGTCCCGCAAGCGTTGCAACTCTTCCTGCTGCTGCCTCTGCTGCTTTTCCGAAGCCTGCATTTCTTCTTTTAACATGGCCTGCTCTGCACGTAGCAAGGACAAGTACTCAGCCTCGCTGCGTGAGATACTTCCCATATGACGAGCCGTTCCTCCTTCTCCTCCTGCAAAAGCACCCAAAGCCAGACCTATCATCACTTCATGCGAGCCACCATGGTAGGCACGCAAATGGGCGATACCGTAATCATATAAATACGCCAAGGTCATGTATTCCAAACACTGCATGCCAAAAGCAACACCCAGTCCTGATGTATGCGTATAAGTCATTCCCATCCAATAACGGCTATCATAATTAAGGTAAAGCGAGCCCATGACCTGCAAGGGCATCCCCTGTACTGTACCCAGGTGCAGCGCAGGCTCCAGTGCCAATGACTGCGACAAGAAATATCGATAGCGGGTATCCAGAAAATAATGCGGTACCAGCTGGTAATGTAGTTCACCCTCTCCCTGATGATTGTAGTAACGGCTTTTATTGAAGAAAGGATGTGCCACAGCCACAGCCACTTCCCAGTTGAACAGCCTGTACATAAGTCCCAGAGATGCATCCGGCATGCTGCCCGTTTCCCTGTGCTTCAGCAAAGCCTCATCATCATAATCTGCGGCATGTACCTTCTGAAAGTCGAGGCGATGCTGCATTATCCCGAGCGAAAAACCCATGTCCAAACGATGCTTTTCCTTCAAATGCAGACGATACCTATACACACCATAACAGGCTGTCTTGCTGATCATGTTGGTGTTTTCGTTAGACACCAGCGCCCCCCATCCGACCTTATGGTCCCGCAGCGAACCATCAAAGGCAAGGGCTGCCTGCTCCGGGGCACCTTCCACGCCTACCCACTGATTCCTGTAATGCAGCAAGGCGCGTGATTCATTACCATAACCTGCATAGGCAGGGTTGTGGATGAGTTGCCGCTCATAACGGTAAACACCCTGCCGATGCTGCTGGGAAAAGAGGGTGACTGGGGTGCATAGCAGCAGCCAGAATAAAGGGAGGGTAAATCGGTTCATTTTTTTT
>CAYSRH010000013.1:1648-14482 GCA_964433245.1 uncultured Bacteroidales bacterium
GATTTGGGCAGACACATGGTCTGCACCTACTGATTTGGGCAGACACATGGTCTGCCCCTACTCATCTATTCCTGAAAAGGGTGATGCTGCCTTTGTACTCCCTGGCATGATCCTTAAAACTGATCAGGTAATAATAGGTTCCATCGGGCAACATATCGCCGTTCCGGTTTCTGCCATTCCAGTCATTATGGTAGGGTCCGGCCTCATACACCAGTACGCCGTAACGATTAAATATTTTTACTTCGATATCTTCATGCACATCGGCATGCTCCACATACCAGGTATCATTTTTTCCGTTGCCATCCGGTGTTATGACATTGGCAGGCACCAGGTACCTGTCGTCATCCACTGTCACATATACCGATGCCGTATCCTCACATCCCTGCTCATCCCTGACACGTACCCGGTAGCGTATGCTTTGCATCGGTCTTGCCAACGGATTTTGTGTCGTGGGATAGTCGAGTCCTGCTGCCGGTGTCCACACATAGCTGACACCCCCTTCGGCATAGAGGCGTGTAGAAAGTCCTTTTCGAAGACTCTGCTCCTCCGGTACCGATATTTCCGGCAAAGAAAAAACCTCTACTTCCCGCACCAAGGAATCGGCACAGCCATAGCCATCCGCTACGTGGAGCATCACAGGGTATCGGCCCGCCTTCTTATAATAATGCCGGGGATGCTTATCGTAATACACAGCACCATCGCCCACAGACCATACAAAATCCATCTCCTGCCGGTGCTGCGAAGTATTAAGCGGACGGAGCGGCATGCCGAGACAGAGGTTCTCCAATGAAAAATTTGCCAGGGGAAGTGAAAACACCTCGGCTTCACCATTGACAGAAGCCTCGCAGCCATGCGGACTTTGCACCTGCAAGTTTACCGTATAAACGCCCGGATTCAGGTACAGCTTGCCGGGATCCTGCAGCGAGGAGCCACTGCCATCACCAAAATCCCAGCGGAAACTATGGTGTCCCTCCTTGGCTGTACCCGGCATATAGTGAAACTGACTGCGTTCTCCGTAACAAACCTTATCGACATAAAATCCGGGCTGCGGGCGTGGATAGACAATGAGTTGCCTGTATGCCGTGTCGGCTGCCTGCTCCTCGCCCTGCACAATAAGTTGCACGGGGTAGCTTCCGGCAGAATCATATACATGCTTCGGTTCGGTCTCAAAGGAGGTAGTTCCATCACCAAAGCGCCAGGCATACTGCAAGTCACCATGGGCAATACTGCTTTGGTTCAGGAAATATAACGTATCACCCTCGCAAGCGTTCTGCACCTGAAAGGCTGCATTGGGCAAGGGATATACCTCCACCATACGCGTCAGGGAGGCCTTGCAGCCCATCCCCGACACCACTGATAACATCACGGCATATTGACCGGGGCGTTTATAAAAATGGGGTACATGTTGACAAGTGTCTCCATAAACTTCTTCTCCATCCCCCATCTTCCAGTGAAAGAAAGCCAGTGTATCGCCTTTTACAGTAGAAGTATTCACAAAATATGCCGTATCAAGGAATGGCACATCCTCCACCAGGAAATCTACCATTGGCACGGGGTGGACGGCATAGCTTCGCTCTTTTTCTGCATAGCACCCTTTGTCTGTTTCCACCTCCAACCGAAGCCGGTAGTTTCCATGTGGTTGTAATGGCAGGCTTAGCTTTTCTGATATGGCATACAGACTATCATCCAGGTACCAGCGAAACGTCTCCGGCAGGACGCCATCATTTGTCTTTGCCTGCACCACAGAAGATTCATCTTCACACCGACCGGGCACTGTGAAATCGGCTTGCGGATTGGGAAAAATACGAAATTCTCTACACAGGGTGTCACGATAGCCATTCGTCGTAAACACCTCCATGCATGCTGTATAAGTTCCGGGGTGCCGGTACACAAGCAAGAGGGTGTCAAGGCCTTCCACAAGGGTGTCCTTCAAGTGCCATCGCACAAATACCGCATCATCATGAAGTGTTTGGTTGATCAATCGTAATTCCTCCCCGGCACAGACCTCATCCACCTGTATATCAACAAGCGGCACCGACAGTACCTGTACCAGCTGCACCAACGTATCAACACAGCCCTGCCCGGATGTCACCTTCAGAAAAGAACGGTAGGTGCCGGCATTCTGGTAGCAATGTACGGGGTTCTTTTCGTGCGACACCTGTGCATCACCGAAATCCCAGAAGCTGTAAAAACGGGAAGAGTCGGCGATATGCGAGGTATTCTGAAAAACACTTTCCCTATGCAGGAAGACGTCCTCCACAGCAAAAGAGGCTTTGGGAGCAGGATGCACCCATATGCTTGCGGTCTGCGAGGTATCGGGTGGACAGACACCTTCCTGCACAATCACCCGGTACCGTTTCGTCTCCTCCAGGTTTTTATAGGCATAGGCAGACTTTTGATGTGGCATAGGCTCCCAGTCCTTTCCACCAATGCTTCGCTCCCAGGACAGGATGTTTCCTCGCGACTGTAAGAGGCGCAGTTCCCCCGTATTTTTTCCTGCACACACTTCAACACTACCCTGCAAAAAGCCACCGCGACTTTGCTTGTCCACCTGCACATGAGCGGGCAAAGCTGTCAGTTCAGGACAGCCCGGTGTGGCGAGTACCATGCGAAACCATTGGTTATAACGAAGATTACGAAAGTTCAGCGAATCGCTTGTGTTACTGATGGTCTCCCAGGGACCATCCTCATGACCGGATTTCTCCCAACGCATCGGCTGTCCAACATAGCTGTTATAGCTAATTGTTCCCTTGTTTTCCTCTTCGCAGACAAACCAGGAGGATTGGTTAATATATCCGGCGACAGGTTTGGGGCTGACCGGTACAACCACGCTGACGGTATCGGGCGAACACGATTGGTAGGCTGACTGCACCAGTGCCTTAAAGAACAATGTATCTGCCTGTCCATCAATACTCAGTAGCGGCTCCGCTGTCGTCTCTTTTCTCCATGCCACACCGTCATGCGAAGACAACCAATGGGAAAAGTCTCCGGTAAAATCTTGTAAGACAAGGTTTGTGCTGTCTCCTGCACAGAGGTGTGGGGGAGCCTGGATAGAACCTGCCGAAGGCTTTTGTTCGACCAGCAAATGCGCCACATCAGCATACAGGGTATCGCAACCCGGCGTAGTAAGCGCAAGACGCCAATACTGATCTGTTTGTACATGCTGTAAGTTAAGGATGGAATCTGTCCGATGCACAGTTTCCCAACTTAAAATTTCTGTATCCGAACGCTCCCACCTGACAATACGTCCCTTATGTCCGGTCAAACGGAGTACGGGATAATTCTCTCCTTCACATACCGTATCTGCCATCAGGATACCTGATACAGGTGGCGTGGAAAGGTTAAAGGGAAAAGGCTCTGTCAGGGCAGTACCACAAGCCCCGGAATGCAAGGAAGCCCGAACAAAACCTGACTGTTCCGGAACCCAGGCTATCTCGTCCTCTGTCATAGCAAGAGACTGCCAGACTTGACCATCCTGCTGTGCATATTGCCAGTCTTGCACCTGTCCATGATGGTCTGACAGTCGCAATATCAATTCAGCAGCCTCACATACGTAGCTTGCTCCCTGAATAACACCGGGCAAAGGTGGCGTATCCACACGAAGGAAATACGCAGGAGAGGACACTGCTGCACATACACCACTTTTCACAATGGTCCGGTAGTAGCGACTATCCTGTACAGCTTCCAAACTGAGATTAGGAAGCTCCTCCTGTACAACCAACCAGGGCGCAGCACCTGTAGCAGAAATTTCCCACCTCTGCACCTCTCCCCTTGCTTCCTGCAATGAAAGTTTTGCATCATTCTCCTTGCAAATGCTGTCAGGTCCCAAGACATAACCTGCAAGAGAAAGAGGAGAAATCTCCACCTCCAGTTCTTTGATCACACGACAGCTTTGTGCCCCTGTCACCTGCAAAGCATAGATACCGGATTGGTACACTTTGGCATCAGGCAGTGACAAGGTATGACCCTGAATAAAAGTGCCATCCGGCAACAACCAACGATAAGAAAGTCCGTCTTGTTTCGCTACATGCATCCATGCTGTATCTCCCTCACATACCGGCAGGTTATGCGTAAGTTGCAAAGTGTTTGTTAATGGCAAGGTATGCTCTTCCTCTATATGGCTTGTAACAGATTCGGTTCCGGGAGGAAAGAGAAAAACCCTGTCAATAAGCAAGGTGTCAGAACTCTCAACAGCAAAAAAGGGAGCTGTACCTTGGGAACGATCGTGCTGTGTATCTGTAGAGCGAATGGAAATCTGTGTTCCCCTTACAAGTCCGTGTTGACTATTTCCTTGCCAGTCGAAATACCAATCACCGCCCGGATTTTGGGTCGCCTGTGCAGATGCTGACACAGGCTCACACGAGTAATCTCCGGACTCCGACACTATACAGGAAGTCATGCACATCTCCGGCTGTTCCTCATTATTCGTATATTGCAGGGCATAACCCTTTCTCTCCTCCTGCAAAAGTCCCACAATATAGCTTGTTTCCTGCTGTGGTAACGTAGGGGATATACGTGCTTCCATGGAAAAATTTTCCAACATTTCTCCATTATAAAAAAGTTTGCCCGGCAATTCATCACTCCCCACCAGATGGAGTTTCTCTTGTGCTATAAATGCCCGGTTACGATCACCGTTCCAGTCATCAGAAAGCACCCCGGAAGAAAAGTCCTCAAAAAAAGAAAAAGTTGTATGCGGATCACTTACAGAAAGTGCGACCGGATTGCCATAGAAGATATAGAAGGACGAAGTACCGGCAGGCAAATTCTGAACGTCAACCCAAAATACAGTATGTGTTGTCCCCATGGTTTCGGGAACGATCCAAAAGTCAAGAAAATTACCCTCTTCATCAAGTATCCGGATATCGCTTCCGCAGGGCTTCATCTTTTGTGCTGAGATCAGAGACAAACTGTTGAACGCATCCACCCGAACAGGCGTAAGTGTCATTGGTTCGGCTGTATTGTGCAAAACTATTTGTCGTCTGTATTGCCAGCCTTCCATACAAGGAACTGATGCTTTCATGTCATGCAAAAAAACAAAAGAAACTAGCCCTAAAAGCAAGAATACTTTGAGGTATATTGGACTGATTTTCTTAATTAAACTCATTTGATTTTTAAATTCATAAGGGTTTACAGGGTTCTATTTCTATACGAGCATAGACTGATTCACTCGGACTTAATCAGCAACAACAAGTTGACGGGCAGGCATCTTTTTTGACTCCCTGTTCCCTGCATATAAAGCAATAATAGAGAGTCTGTAGGTACCCGGCTCTAAATCTCTGGCAATCTTTCTCACTTCACTTGTCAGCTCTGTCTCATCAATCCACAACTCTTCGTCCTTATATATCCGAAACCCAAGCATATCATCCGGAACACGCAGATAACTCCATTCCATATCCACCCGTTGATCCGAAACTTTCAATGAAGAAAATTGAACAGGCTTCATATAATCAGAAGGCACCAACAAAGAAGCTGACTCTGAGAGGGGGCTTTCTATTCCATTCGCATCAACCGTCTTAACAATAAAATCATAGGCTACACCGCCTGAACGGGGAATTCTATAATCGAAAACATTGTCTTGTATCGGATCTCCACCACTGATGCCTATTTCTCTTCCATCCCGCAGGCGATACACGTAATAGCCCTGTCTGTCCGACTGCACATGATCCCACTCAATCCGGGCAAAATTCCCCTCCTCATTCTCAATGCGTGACACCTTAATCTGACCCGGAGCATTCACCACAGGAGGTGCATACACACGTACATGAGACGACTGTTTCAAGCGTCCATCAAGAAGTTCAATCTGTATCCGGTAATAATAATAGCCATTATCTGATAAAGGCAACATGCGATCGAGGTAACTTTCTCGATCCATATCGATTAAGCCGGAAATATCTTCAAATTCAGCAAACAAATCCAATGCCCTCAAAACACGAAATCCACGAATATAGGACTTATGTGCCTGCTGGAAGTCCCATTCCAGTTCTATCCCTTTTTCTACACTGAAGTCATCCTTTATGCGCGGAAGAGGTGCCTGCAAATCTTCGGAATAGAGCATGGGGTCAAACGAAAGCATGTAGGGCTCACCATCGGTATTAAAAATAGACACAGGCACCAATTTGAAGGAAAGTGTATTCTCTCCATCAAAAGACTCTACATGGACGATCCTTACTTTGTCCTCATGCACAGCAGCTTGCAAGCGGGTATTATTGATCTTCTGAAAACTCTCTCCATCTTTGCTACGGTATATATTAAAACCGGCGAGTAGCCTGTTTTGCAGGTATTCTTCGGACGAAAACTGCCACTCCACCCGCACCCTGCTTCGCATAAATGTCTCTGATCCGGAATCAAGGAGATCAAGAGATACCCTATCCTGCACTCCGTAGGTCCATTCATAGGATCCTTTTATTGAATCCACGCCACCTTCGTAATGAAACAAGATGGCGTAACGGTACTGCTTTCCTGACTTCACCTGCCTGTCAATAAAAGCAAATCCGTGCAAGAGGGCAATGTCATAGTCAAAGCCGAAAAACATCGCCATGGAGTTAAGAAAGCCTTCTTCAGGAGCCGCCCTTTTGTACTCTTCGTGCGAGATTGCCTGCAACTGCATATTCGCCTCCCCGCCAAACAGCAAGGCTCGCTTTTTTTCCAGCCTTTTCCTGTCTGCTTCATCCAGGATGTAGCCCGACAAATCTTTGTCCGGCGTACAGGCAGGCAGAATCACCTCATCATGCAAGGCTTGCCAATGACACTCCGCACCATGCGTAACTTCACAGCGCAGCACCTGAAAGCCCAAAAGGTTCTCGGGCCAATGGTCGGGCATCCAGAACAATTTCACATAATCGCCGTTCCCCTCCCCGGAAAGCGGGTTGTTCGCATTGACATGACTTATACTACTAATTAAGAGCACAAGACAAGCCATTAAAAAAAAGTTACTCTTTGTTTTCTGCAAAAGCAAATGTTTTGTTTCCATTTTTATCGATTTTAAGGTTCATATATTGATTAAAAGATCTGCTAAATCCTCCTTCGGGGTCACCGTTGGTATAACATTTAAATGTTAAGGCGAGCATAGCCTCCATGGCAAGGGATGATGTGTTGACAGTTACCGTTCCGGAATTAAAAGCACCTGCCTCTACACTTACACTTCCGCCGGTAAAACTTGCTGTCCCTTTGGCATCCACATGCATTTCATAGCCATAAGTTCCGGAAAAAGAAACCTCATCAAAATGAGATAGTATTTCCGCCTTAACCCCCATATCAAGCACAGCATCAATGGAAGCTAAATCTGCAAGAAAAGATTTCGAATAAGTACTTTCAAATGAAGCTTCAAAGCGACCATTAAGATGTCCGCTTCGACCAAGCGTAGCGCCTGTTTCGGGATTCTTTCGTAAGGAATACGACATACTCCCTGAGAAGACACCAGCACGAAACATTTCTGCATATAGATCTGAAGTCTCAATCTTAATTTGGTTTGAACTGTAGAAGAAGTCAATCCGATTATCTCCCACCGTTCTCAATACAAAACCACTTTGATTTGGAATTGACACACGGGCAGCGAGACTACCCTCAAAGACATTGGCAGGATAGGTATAATACAAGTTCAGCGATCCCTCAAAAACCGGCTTTCGATGTGGCATTAGCATTTCTCCGCGAAGAAACAGGCTGATGTCATTGGATCCAAACTGAAAAAGTACAGGGTCAGCAGCGAGTTCCACCAAACCCGAAACATCCGCAATACCAAGCGAGAATCCGGCCATGTAGCTGCCATATTCAGGACTTACAAGCAATTTTCCCGACTGTAGCTGCATCTTGGTATGGAAACCAAACTGCCCCCCCAGACGCGTCAGGCGAGTGCCGGGAATAAAACCGGGCATGACACCCGAAACCGTTAATCCGAAGTAGCCGTAATTGTATAATCCGGTGGACGAAGTACCAGAACCACCCTGCGGCAAAGAATCAGTTCCAAGTAACAAAGAACCCTGCAAGCCCATGTGCAGGAATCTCGCATCAAAATCTCCAGCCAATCCACTTTCCAGCATCTCTAAGGTAAAATCAGCTGTTACATGATGCTTCTTAAAACTCCCGGAAATAGCAGCTATTGAAACCTGACCGGCAGTATCCACGGAAATATCGCTGACAAACACTTCGTTTTGGTCAACCATGAGGTGGGCACTCATGGTAATGCCCCGGTCTCTTTGATAATCGCTTTCGATCAAAGAAAAATAGTAATTTCTGTATATCAGATCCCCCGTAGCACGCAAAGACATCAAAGCACCGGAAGCTATGTCAATCTGATCCAGATAAATCCGTGTTTTTGTTTGCGGGTGACGTAACACTGCACTTCCATTAATTGCTACTATCCCCAGGCTACTGCTATCAGCTTCCACAAGCATATCGCAGGCAGAGAAATGAAACCCATACAGGGATAAAGAAGATCTCTCTTTATCAGGAATTGTCACAACATTATTGTTTACATAAGTTGAATGAATCCACAATTCACCCTTCAATCCGGATATGTCACTGATAACAAATACGCCATCACCATTTAACTTATGCATGCGGGAACTACCCAGCCGGTATTCCATTTCGAGCATAAGTTCTTCAACAGCAAGGACAAAACCGTTTGACTGAAAACGCTTTCCCCTGATTCCTTGCAAATAGCCACTCACCAAACCTTCACTTGACACAGTTGTTTGACGAAGTTCTGCCAGGGTATTCGTTCCTGCCACGTAATCCATTTGCAAATTTTCAATCCCTGAAAAATCAAAAGAACCACGTAAATCCCCCTGATCAAAAACAAAAGAACAAGCACCGGAAAGGTTTTGTTTGACAACAAGGTTTTCCGTGATACGTGTATCCTGATCAAGGGAAACAGAAAAAGTCAGGGAACCGGACAATTTCGACAAGCTATCAACACGAAGGTCAACATCTGTAATAAAGGCATCAAAAAAACCGATTTTTCCAGCCGGCAATCCGTCATTAGATTCCCACTTAAATTCAGCGTAGCGGATATCGTCAAATCCATTGTCCCTGCCAACTTTCACTTCTAAAGGAATATTCTCCAAAGAAAATTTTACTTCAGAAAACACCTCATTATTTAATGTCACATCAAAAGCTGTCCGATCATAATTCAAGACCAGCGTTTCAGAACGGAATCCACCACTCCGTGCACTTCTTCTGCCCAGATCAACATATAGCGGACCTATTTTCTGCAAGCCATCACGGTTTTTCTCAACAGGTTTCAAATCAGATACTACCTGCCGGACAAGGAATACACGCATCCATTGATCTCCGTTTCTATATTCCACAACAAGGGGAATGGAAGAAACAGACCGGGCCAAAACAAATGCTCCATTTGCATCAGTCCCAATATTCCAAAAACCTCCCTCCTTAATTTTTCCAATGACATCACAAGCATACATTCTGATTGTATCCGATTGGTTTTTCTCCGGATATGCATGATCGATGAAAATGGTATCACGATGATGATATAAACTACGGTCATGTAGTATAGCAAGCCGGGCTTCATTTACGGGCTTAAGTTCCACAACACAAAGCAAACCCTTATAAGAAAAAGAGATGGTATGTACGGAAGAATCCTGAACAAAAGATTGCTCGGGCACAAAGAGGGAACCTGTTTGTATAAGTCCTTTCCAACGCAAAGAATCCATCAGTAAAGTGTCATGTAACAACACGGGGTTCACAATCTGCCCGGATGTCTTTTCTTTTGGAATATAACATACCGAGCCGTGACCGTAGTGTATCCCGTTTATTTCTACAAGTAATTCAGGTGCTATTCCTGCATCCTCTTGTGTTTGCTGCTTATTTAAAAAGACATCTTTCAATGACAGAAGCGTGTTCTTCACCTGTTCCTGTAGGGATGATGCGCGGGATTGGAAGTCAATCGAAGGAAAAAGCTGATTCAAAGAGGCACTAACTTTAGATAAGGCATCAGAAAAATGCTGCAAGTCATCAGAGAGTTCAAAATCAAATTTCACTTTGTAGTTACCGGATAAAAAATCTCCGGAGACAGGCACAAAATTAGTTTTAAGAACAACATAAGAATCCTGCCGCTCACATCGCAAATCAAAATACAGATTGAACAAATAAGGAAAGAGCGTGCCATCATCTTCCAGGCTGACCAATAAATAGGTATTTATACCTGTAGCACTTCTGACCTCCTGCATTGCCTGCTGTAATTCAGCCGCATCCATGACAGTCTGGATAGCACCCACGAGATTGTATGCCTCCTGATACTCTTGCAGGTATTCCTGTAATTGTTCAGCCGTGTTTTTTTCAGAGGCTTTTAAACCTGAGAAAAAACCAATCAACAAGATCGTATGTAAAAGAAAGACTCGCAAGGGCTATTGAATTCGCATGATAAAAGCCAATACATAATAGGGCGGTCGGATATCAATGGGCTCAGACTTCAACCATTGCTTGCCATTGCCCACAACACCGCTAAAAGAACTGTTTGGATGCGTATGAGTCCCTCCTGTAACACTTAATAATGCAGCACCTCCTAAACGCAGACCAATCGCTCCCGAGCCTCCTATAGTTTTACCCGTATGACTATGCCACCCTGATGTCGTAATATTAATCGTTGCGCCATTCCCCCCGCCACTTCTTGCCTTGTGGTGGTGCGGTGGCAGATTAGCAGGTTGCAATGTGCGGTTACGTGTATTGCCACTTCGCCTGATGTGCTGATAATCAGCATGCCAAACCGAAGCGGGCACACTGCCCTGCCCCTGATTGGCATCACTTGTTCCATGCCCCACAATAAATCGCCCACGGAGATCCGGTGTTTGTATCTGCTTTTCACCTTCTTCTCCCGGGTTATGCACTTCATACTCAGTGCCATCACACAACTTCCAGTTGTCAGGCAAATCTTCCAGATTACCACTCCACATAATAATACCACCCACCGGCACTGTTCCGTAGCCTTCAAAAGCATAAGGAGCCTCTACCTGAACACTTCCTTCCTCTACACTTATCTGTCCGTTTTTCACCTGTAAATCCGTATTCTTTAAGGACAATTCACCCTCTTCAAGCACCACAATGTTACTCTCTGCAGACGCATCAAAAGGATTTAACTTGAACCAGCCCCCTCGATCCTCCCGATAATACAAAAATCTGTCTAAGTTAATTTCGTACACCAATAAACTATTTACAGGATTGTCTATTGGAAAATCATTGAAATTGATGCGCGGCATCAGCAAGCCCTTGTTGAATGAGCGTATCTCCAAGGCTGCTCCGGGGTGAGGCTGCGTGGTATTAATCCCTACCTGTGAGAAAACTACCAGGGGGACCCAAAAAATAATTGAAAACACAATATTCTTTACATGCATGACTGGTCTGTTAAGGTTAATAATTGTGATTTTTTATCAGTTTATAATGTCTTTGTGATGTGCCTGCCACAATTTTCAAAATATACATGCCCGGTGGCAGATACCCGACAAATAAAGTTTTATACAGTGCTTCTACATCAGCTTCCTTTCCTGCATACAGCA
This sequence comes from uncultured Bacteroidales bacterium, assembly GCA_964433245.1. Classification (GTDB taxonomy): domain Bacteria; phylum Bacteroidota; class Bacteroidia; order Bacteroidales; family JBBRXJ01; genus CAYSRH01. Next base: position 13,156 of record CAYSRH010000013.1, read on the forward strand.
ATCGCCCCAAACCATCAAACAGATAATAGCGAATATCTGCTTTTCCTGTCAAGTCCACCTCTACGTTGATGTAGCTATCAAAGGGGTTTGGATACACCTGTGCCTGATCAATGCCTATCATCTGAACAGGTCCAATTATATCAATTTCATCATCTTCCTCCTGTTCACTTTTCAGGTAACCCTGAACAATAACAGGCTTGTTGAATGTTTTAAAACAAACGCCATTGTTCACATGCATGGTGATCTGAAAGGTATCGGAGCGATAGAAGGTATGTAGCGGATCACGAACATAGGAGACAGTTGCATCTCCGAACTCCCAGCGATACCGAAGGTCTTCGGGCGGACTGGAAAGATCCCGAAACTGCACAGCTTCCCCCACCCTGACATCACTTGCCACAACAAATAATGGGGTAAACGAGAGATCCGAGCCTCTCACTTTTACTGTATCATAAGATGGACAACCTGCTTCATTAATTGCCGTCAGCCAATATGTTCCGGGGTTTGTTATATTTAGTGATGCACTATGTCCAAGATATCCCTGTTCATTTCCCCACTCATAGAAAGTAAAATCTCCTGAAGGAGCCAGAAGCACCTGATCTCCATCACAAAGTGTAAACTCATCACCCAAAAATAATAATTCTCTTTCGGATAGAACAATCTCAATCGTATCACGACTAACACAAGCATTCTCATGGTGCAATTGCAATTCATACTGACCGGCACGATACACCATTATCTCCGGCAGCGTATCTCCTGAACTCCATACATAATCTGCATTTCCGACACCCTTCCTGTCATACAGCCTGACAGCATCTCCCCTGCAAATGGTAAGATCACTGCCCAGATCAGGTTTTTCTGCTTCGAACACCTTTACAAAGGTTGAATCTTCAATATGACACTGATCGCTACGGCTAATCTTAGCAACATAGTTAGCTGTACGATTTACTTCTATTTTTCTTGATGTTTCTCCTGTTGACCATTGGTAACGGGATCCAATGTTTTTTGCATCAAGCACAATCCCGTTGCAAGCCTCAATTGTATCAGCAAGAACAGGCACAGGCATGGGGACAATGATCACTTCCATATCATTGGAACGCTTCCTGCAAGCTTGTTCATTCTCCACCCAAACATAAAACACCCCTTCTTTATCAATATGCTTTATCTTCGTGGTATCTTCATCATTCCACCACACCCGGGTGTAGTCACGAAGATCAATCGAAGTTGCTGTTCCGCTACACAAAGCAGTTGATTCTTCAAGAGCTATCTCCGGAAGCTGATGCATCAGCACAACAACACTGTCAAACGCCACACATCCCCATGGGTCCTG
>CAYSRH010000014.1:0-7250 GCA_964433245.1 uncultured Bacteroidales bacterium
GCTTTGCATCTACATGTGCACTTGTTTGTGCAGAAACTGCTAAGAAAATCAAGAAAGTCTTGGCGATCATAATCATCTTCATGTAGTTTTTTGTTTTTGTTAAATTATACAACAAAGCGGATACAAAGATAATAGAATTATAGACTTGGCAAAAAAATAAATCATTGTATCAATTCTTATTTGAATTGGTGTATTTTTGCTGAAAATATTTGTCTGTTTATTAAAATCTGATCAAATAATGACTTTTTTATGGGGGGCATACAGTCTTGTCATCTGGACAATTTTTTTGTCTGTTAATATCCTCTTGACAACACCGATGCTTTTGATATGGTTTCTGACAAAGTTTTTCGATAAAAACAGGATTATTCTTCATTATTACACCTGTTTTTGGGGTGTTTTTCTTTTTTTTGTCGTTCCCAACTGGAAAATCAAAATCGAAGGGAAAGAACATATTGACCGCAATAGGCTGTATGTAATGATTGCCAATCACCAATCGATGGTTGATATCATGATTATTTGTCATCTCTTTACCCGCTTTAAGTGGGTCAGTAAAAAAGAATTATTTAGAGTTCCCTTTGTTGGTTGGATGTTATCTTTGAATAATTACATAAGCATTTCAAGAGGAAATCGTGAAAGTGCCCAAAAAATGATTAATGATTGTAGCCGGTCTATTCAAAAAGGAAATTCTGTTGTTATTTTTCCGGAAGGGACCCGCTCTGTTGATGGAAAAATACAGCGATTTAAAGAAGGTGCTTTTAAAATTGCCAAAAATACCGGAACGGATATTTTGCCAATGGTTATTACCGGTATTCAAAAAGCACTTCCCAAAGGAGCCTGGGTATTGCGCGGTCGGAATCTCGTCACACTAAAAGTTCTGCCACCAATTCCATACAAATCTTTTGCCGATAAATCTCCCATTGAAATAAACCATATGGTTAGAGAATACATGTTGCCACATGCCGATGTACAATAAACAAGAACACGATAAAATAACGACCAAATCAGGATTGAAAAAAGACCAGGAAGGAATTATACAACGTTATTTCCGTGAAAAAGAACATTGGGATATCCATTTGAACCGAACACGAAGCGTTATCAAAAAATTCACAGCAAACAAAAAAGGAAATGTAATCATCTTTGGTAGTGGCTGGCTTTTGGATGTTCCTATTGATTTTCTTTCAAAAACATTTCAAAAAGTATATCTTGCAGACATAAGGCATCCGATCCAGGTGCAGAAAAAGATGAAATCCTTTCCCAATGTCGAATTTCTAACGCTGGATCTGACAGGCGGCTTGATTTCTTTTGCATTAGCCAACAAACGCAATTCACTAATTGCCGATAACTATATCAATCACTATACCGATCCTGACATTCCTGAGGACTCAAACTATTTCATCTCTTGTAACATTTTCAATCAACTTGACATACTCCTTTGGGAAACAGCAAAAAAAACTATTTCAGAAGAAGAATTCAGCATTGTACGTTCCTTTGTCCAAAAATCCCATCTAAATATTTTGCCTGCTGGCAAGTCCTGTCTGATCACCGATGTCCAACAAACTACGATTGATTTGCGAAATCCTTCATTCAGCGAAAGTTCCTCATCACTATATACATCGCTACCAAAAACCAACAATACGGAAAGCTGGGAATGGGTTTTTGATACTGCCGGACGATATATCAAGGGAAAAGAAATAAGGTTTCAGGTACAGGCTCTTTTATTTTAAAAGTATTTTAAAAGACAAGCATGAACAAAAAACCAGGTAACATTTTAAAGATCACGCTTCTGTTAGCCAGCACACTGACCATGATGGCCGGTGCCGTCATAAGCCCTGCATTGCCTGCGATCAAAGAAGTTTTTGCAGACAATCCACAGGCAGAGATTCTGACCAAAATGCTGGTCACCTTACCAGCCCTCTTTGTTGCCATTTTTTCTCCAATTGCGGGATTTGTTATTGATAAGGTGGGTCGAAAAAATCTTCTGTTATTTTCTCTGGTTTTATATGCTGTAAGCGGGATGAGTGGATTTTTTCTTCATTCCCTCTGGTGGATCCTGGCAGGACGCATTGTACTGGGAGTTTCTATTGCAGGTATTATGAATACGATTATTACACTGGTTGGCGATTACTTTCAGGGTTCCGGAAGACATCGTTTCATGAGTTTACAGGGCGCTTTTATGGGTATCGGTGGAGTAATTTACATTTCTGTTGCGGGACTGCTTACCTCCATTAACTGGCAATACCCTTTTTTACTGTATTTGTTCTCTGTCGTGATTGCTATTCCAACATTAATTTACCTCTTTGAGCCCGATATAGAAAAAGAAGCGATAGGAGAAAAATCAAGTGTCGTGATTCCCGGGAAACACACAACATTGTTTCGTCTTATCTATATGGTTGGATTTACCGGAATTGTCCTTTTCTTCCTGATTCCTGTGCAGGTTCCCTTTTTATTGGATGCAGCAGGTATTAATGCCACCATGATTGGTATTTCAATCAGTTTGTTTTCTTTTGCCCAATCTTTTTCATCCATTCTGTATAGAAGACTAAAAAGTTTTCTTTCTTTCAAGGAACTGTTTTTTGCAGCTTTCCTGCTTATGGGGAGTGGATATATCGTTCTGGCCTACAGTCAGTCGCTCAGTCTCTATATAACAGGATTGATGTTGGGAGGCTTAGGAACAGGCATCTTTATGCCCAACGGAAACCTTTGGGTCATTACACTTGCCCCGGAACAAAGAAGGGGGCGGTTAATCGGAAATCTTACCATGTTTTCTTTCACAGGGCAATTTTTATCCCCGATCCTTGTACAACCGCTACTGGCCGTTATTTCACTGTCCAAAGTGTTTCTTTTAAGCGGATTGTTTTTGCTTCTTTTTGCCTGTATCTTCCTGCACAAACGGAAAGATGAGTCGCAATTTTGATCTTTTATGTTCTCTTTTAATGACCTTCTATCCCCATTGCCTCTTTTGCAGAATTTAATTAGCAAATGGCAGAAGATCCGGTGGATCCACAAAAGAGAGAGGCTGTCTGATTATTTCAGACAGCCTCTCTCTTTTTGTTAAAGAATACAACTAATTAGTTAAGCTTTACAAGCGGCATTAGTTCTTCGCCATGCCAAATGGTTCTTCGCCATGCCAAATGGTTACCGAATCAGTTCCTACCAACTCATAGCGATTTAAGGTATAATAGTCGTTTTCTCCCTCTTCGTAATCACAGTCAGTGATATTGAATATTAAAAAGTTATCCCCATTATATGTCCCGATGGATTGACCTGTTCCTGATTGAATTTTTTCTCCATCAGTTTCGTTGGCTACCCATTCAAAGGCTCCTGTCGTTTCAATGGTCATAGTCGCATACTCAGGAATTTCCCATGTTCCCACCAGCGCTGGAGGTAATGAAGTAGTGATGCGTTGTGCAGCGAGCCTTCCGTCTAGATACAGGGTGTCATTATCCGAAGAAACAGTGAGATGAAGTGACCATTTATGTAAATCCGTTTTCCAGTTATATAAACTATCGTTCCAGTCAACATAATCCATTAAAAAAGTATCTGCTTGACTGTATTCGTATGTTCCTTTTAATCCGGCTGCCGGATCACTGTCTAAAAAGGATAAAATCTTGAAATCGTCTTTCTGGATTTCCATATAAACGGCATTACACGGTGCCCCATTGGGTCCTTCAAATGCGTCTTCAAATACAGCCAACCAATGACCTTGTATGGGTAGTTCTTCCGTTGTCCCGTTACCATTTCCATCCCCATTATCGTCATCTGCAGGAGACAGGTCTTCTTTCTTGCAATTGGTAAAAACAAACAATAAAACACCGAACAATAAAACAAATTTTTTCATAGCATTATAAGTTTAATAGTTAATGAATCATTTGATTACAAAAATAGTAAAAAAAATCATTATTTATTACAATACTTTTTTTTCTTCATTACTTTGTTAGGTTCTACCACGAACATTTATCTCTTGCGAAGCAAAATTTAATGAAAGCTTGTCTTTGTTTATATGCTAACAATTAGTATTCATTCCAGCTTTTTATTGTAATGTCGTCTTTTTCAACATTGCATATTGCCAGCATAAAAGCACTTGCCAGACGGGCATTGGTAATCAGCGGAACGTTAAAATCAATGGCTTTTCTCCTGATCGTATAGTCATTGTAAAGCTCTCCCGGCGACAGGTCTTTGGGGATGTTGATGACCAGGTCAACCACCTTGTCTTCGATCAATGTCAGTGCATTGGGGCTTTTCTCTTTTTGATCCGGCCAGTAACATATTTTTGATTGAATACCGTTTTCCAGTAAAAATTTTTGTGTTCCGGCTGTTGCATAGATAGTGTACCCCTTTTCCTCCAATGCTTTGCAGGCAGGGATAAGGTCAACTTTTGACTTAATTGGACCGGAAGAAATAAGGATCGCTTTTTCAGGATAACGATACCCGACGCTTAACATAGATTTTAATATGGCATCGGAAAGATTCTCTCCAATACAACCGACCTCACCTGTTGATGACATATCAACACCCAGTACGGGGTCGGCTTTTTGTAAGCGGGAGAATGAAAACTGGGGTGCTTTGATGCCAATGTAATCCAAGTCAAAAATTGATTTATTGGGCTTTTTCACGGGAATATCCAGCATCACCTGTGTCGCCAGTTCGATGAGGTTGCTTTTTAATATTTTTGAAACAAAAGGGAAACTCCTTGAGGCGCGTAAATTACATTCAATTACTTTTATGTGATTTTCTTTGGCCAAAAATTGCATGTTATAGGGACCGGTTATTTTTAATTCTTTGGCAACCTCTTTGGCAATTTTCTTGATTCGCCTGACGGTTTCAAAATAAAGCTTTTGCGGAGGAAATACCATGGTGGCATCACCGGAGTGTACACCCGCGAATTCGATGTGTTCACTCATCGCATAAGCAATCATTTCTCCCTTGTTGGCTACGGCATCAATTTCTATTTCTTTGGCTTCCTGAATAAATTCAGATACAACAACAGGATATTGCTTGGAAACGTGTGCGGCAAGGGTAAGGAATTTTTCCAGTTCATCTTCATTGGAAACCACATTCATCGCCGCACCACTAAGCACGTAAGAAGGACGTACCAAAACAGGAAAATCTACTTCTTGAACGAATGAATAAATATCCTCAATTGTAGTCAGTTCTTTCCACCTTGGCTGGTCTATACCCAGCTCATCAAGCATGGAGGAGAATTTATGCCTGTTTTCAGCCCTGTCAATATTCACCGGTGATGTGCCGAGAATTTTCACATCCTGCCTGTGTAAGCGCATTGCCAGGTTATTGGGAATTTGTCCTCCCATGGAAAGGATCAAGCCTTTCGGATTCTCAATTTCGTAAATATCCATGACACGTTCCATTGAGAGCTCATCAAAATATAACCTGTCACAAACATCATAATCTGTGCTGACTGTTTCCGGATTATAATTGATCATTACAGAACGTAACCCTTCTTTTGATATCGTGTTAATTGCATTGACACAACACCAGTCAAATTCAACAGAACTGCCAATTCGATAAGCTCCTGACCCCAGCACAATAACGGATTTTTGATCGTCTATCAATGAAATATCATGGCAAACACCATGGTAAGTAAGATAAAGGTAATTGGTCTTTGCAGGATATTCTGCAGCCAGGGTGTCAATACGTTTAACGTAAGGAATAATGCCCCGTTGTTTTCGGTGTGAACGAACTTTTAATAATGATGATTCCATATCATCATCACCGGGATTTAGTACGGATCGGGAAATCTGAAAATCTGAAAATCCGGCTTTTTTGGCTTGCAATAACAGGTCATCAGGAAGTTTTTCCAATGACTTGTATTTTTCTATTTCCTGATTTAGCTGAAATAAACCATAAAGCTTATCTAAGAACCATTTATCAATTTTGGTGAGTTCCCAGATGCGGTCCACCGTCATGCCCTGGGCGAAAGCTTGTTCAATCATAAAGATTCTCTGATCGGTGGGCTCAAGCAGTTCTTTTTCAATATCTTTCACCTGTATTTCTTTGTTCCCGACAAAGCCATGCATTCCGTGACCGATCATACGAAGTCCTTTTTGCATTGCTTCTTCAAATGAACGCCCGATGGCCATAATCTCCCCGACACTCTTCATGCTTGATCCCAGCACTTTTGAAACACCGGTGAATTTATCGAGATCCCATCGCGGGATTTTACATACAATATAATCTAAGGCAGGCTCAAAAAATGCCGGAGTGGTTTGTGTAACAGAATTCTTGAGCTCGTGAAGCCCGTAGCCCAACCCCAGCTTTGCTGCAACAAAAGCCAATGGATATCCTGTTGCTTTTGATGCAAGGGCGGAGGAACGTGACAAGCGGGCGTTTACTTCAATGACCCGGTAATCTTCGGAATAAGGGTCTAATGTATATTGAACGTTACATTCTCCGACAACACCTACATGCCGGATAATATTGATGGCAATCTGGCGTAGTTTATGATATTCGGAATTATTCAGTGTTTGCGAAGGTGCTACCACAATACTTTCTCCGGTATGGATCCCAAGGGGATCAAAATTTTCCATGTTACAGACGGTGATGCAATTGTCGTATTTATCACGAACAACTTCATATTCTATTTCTTTCCATCCTTTTAAAGATTCTTCCACTAAAATCTGATTTGAAAAGGTAAATGCTGAAGCGGCAAGTGTCCTTAATTCTTTTTCATTGTTGGCAAAACCTCCTCCTTGTCCGCCCAATGTATAAGCAGGGCGACAAATAATCGGATAACCCAGCTTTGCTGCTGCTTTTACAGCGGCATCAACGGATGTAACAGCCTCGCTACGGGCAGATTTAACATTAATTTCTTTTAATTTATTAACAAAAAGTTCGCGGTCTTCTGTATCCATGATAGCTTGAATAGGCGTACCCAAAACACGTACATTGTACTTTTCCAAAATACCTTCTTTGAATAAGGCAATACCACAATTAAGGGCAGTTTGTCCGCCAAAAGCAAGCATAATACCATCGGGCTTTTCTTTTGCGATAACTTTTTCAACAAAATAGGAAGTTACCGGCAAAAAATAAATTTCATCGGCAATACCTTCTGAAGTTTGAATGGTGGCAATGTTGGGATTGATCAAAACTGTTTTGATTCCCTCTTCTTTTAATGCTTTTAGTGCTTGTGAACCTGAATAGTCAAATTCTCCGGCTTCCCCGATTTTTAATGCACCGGATCCCAGTACAACAACTTTGTTAATGTTTTTTCCCATATCTGTTATAATCTAAAA
>CAYSRH010000014.1:7350-14130 GCA_964433245.1 uncultured Bacteroidales bacterium
TTTTTTAAGTAATATGCTAATGTCTGGTATTTTGAACAAGGTTCTTTTTATATTATTTTTAATCCCGGCAAAGGTATAAAAAAAATAAAAAATAATACCTTTTTTGATCTCTTATGCATGAAAAATGAATACAGGAATATTCGTATGAAATAAAATCTTTTTGGTCATATTTGGACGAAAAAGTCCAGTGATTATATCATATTTATGCATCGTTAATGCAATCAGATTGATCTCCTTTTTCATGATATAATCCTGCATAGCTTCCAGCGTGTTATCAGATGGGATGATATCAAAAACAACATTTTCTGCTTTGTTATTTTCTACCAACACTTTTTTTAATTTGTTCATTTTTGCTTCTACAACATGGCGTATATCATCATCACCAATATGCAGGCAATAAATGGTGATATCAAAAGGATCCAAAAGACCGGACAGTATCTTTAAAGAAGCTGTATCTGTCTCATCAAAATTTGTTGCAAATAGCACATTGGCATTGTGCATGTTTTTTTCACGCGCGTATTCAGGAATTGTCAAAACAGGAACTTCTGTGGTTTCTATGATTTGTTCAGTTACGCGTCCGATAAAATCATTGTTCTTTTTTCCATGCCCTTTGGTTCCCAAAATGATAAGGTCGGGCTTGTAAGCTTCGTCTTTCTTTCTTATTTGGTCATCAATAATACCCTGATGTACGCTGTAATCTATTGATACATTGTTAATGTTCAATTCTTTTAATCGCTTACGAAAATCTACACAAAGTTTCATCACTTTCTTTTTCATATCTTCCTGTTGTTGGGCAGAAAATTTTTCCATAGAAGCCACAACTTCCATCCCGTCAGTTGTAAAAGGAACAGCTTCAGCAACAGGCTCAGGATATACATGCATCATATGAATTTCTGCACCGGAATATTTTGCAATAGATGCCGCAAAATCAAATGCACGTAAAGAATATTCGGTAAATCCAATGGGTAAAAGTATCTTTTTGAAAATAAATGTTTCTTCCGGAAGCGGCTCCTGATCATCACCTTCTTTTTCCTTGAAAACCTCAATAATATCAAGCGCTTTGGCATAATCTTTCGAAAGAATCCGCACAGCAACAACTCCGGGATCCCCAAGTGTAGGTCCTTTCAAAAAACTTTTAACACCCCCCATTTCTAAAAGGTTTTGTAAAACATGTGCCCGGCTTAAGGTTTCTACAGATAAGGTGATCAATTTATCTTCCATAATGCATTCTAAGTTTTATAATGAATAATTTAAACCATGAATATAGTAATTTTATTTTGAATCCGGTGTATTTTGAATCCGGTTTTTTATTTTAATCGTGTTAATTTTTTTTATCTTTGTAAGAAGCCTTTGACAAATTATTATTAACCCTAAGCATAAATACCTGATGTATAATAAAGTAATTACAAAAGCAAAATGCTTTTGTAAAATGTATTTGGATGTTGCAATCCATTTGTTTTATCCCAAATTATGTTGTTGTTGTGGTGATGTGCTTAAAAATGAACACTTTTTATGTGTTGATTGCCTGTATGAATTACCAAAAACAGATTTTTCGCATCGCAGAGACAATGAATTAGAAGAAATATTTTATGGTCGTGTTGATGTAAAAGCTGCTGCCGCTTTGTTTTATTTTGTGAAAGAAAGCCGGTTCAATGAACTTTTATATACCTTGAAGTATAAGAACAAGCCTGCATTGGGGGTAATGTTGGGAAGGATGATAGCATCTCATTTTTTGAATTCTCCATTTGTTGATTGTGATTGTATTGTTCCCGTTCCCCTTCATCCGGCGAAAAAGAAGAACAGAGGATATAATCAAAGTGAAATGATCGCTTTGGGAATACAGGACACATTAAAGATACCACTAAAAAATGAATTGATTGAAAGAGTATCAGAAACCGGAACACAAACAAAAAAAAACAGGCAGGACAGATGGGAGAATGTAAAAGATGCTTTTCAACTAACAGAGGCTGGGCATAAGATCGAAGGAAAAAACATCTTGTTGTTGGATGATGTGATCACAACCGGGGCAACCATCGAAGCCTGTGCAATTCCCTTTCTCGAGAAAAACCATATTTTTATTGTTTCGGCGGCTTTTGCGGTTGACTGGTAAATAATGAGGTTTTTGCAGACTCGATTTTACTTTTTCGGCAAGGTTACTTTCCTGTACACTCGCCCGGGGTTTCGAAGAATTGATAAAGTGCTGTCTGAAAATTGATGCATAAAGAACAGATTGCCCTTTAACAAAGGTGCCGGAACACCATCCTGAAAGGCTTTGTTGCCGGTAAAGATTCTTGCTTCGTCCCACAGGTCTTCTTTGATAAGAAAATTGATCAGGGCAGAACCGCCTTCAACAAATAAGGATTGTATTTTTTCTTTGTATAAATGCTTCATTATATCGTGCAAGGGATTTTGCAGATCAACCTGGTGAAATTCGTTAAGACCGCTGATTTTTTCTGTATTACCAAAAATCAGGGTTCGTGCTCTTTTATTGAGGATACTGGCATTAGCAGGAATTATTCCCTGCCTGTCCAAAACAACACGTACCGGATTTTTTCCATGCCATTTCCGTACAGTCAGATCCGGATTGTCTTTTAATATGGTATTGGACCCTGCCATGATGGCTTGTTCTTCTGATCGCCATTTATGTACCCATGTACGTTCTTCTTCGCCTGTGATCCAGGTGGGACGGACAGGGGCATTTCTTTCTCTCCGGATATCCACAAATCCGTCAATCGTTTGTGCCCATTTAAGAATGATGTAGGGACGTTTTTCTTCCTGGAAACGGTAAAACCGAATGTTTAATTCCCAGCACTCTTCTTCAAGAACTCCTACGTTTACTTTTATGCCGGCTTTCTCCATACCCAAAACGCCGGTTCCTGAAACTTCAGGATTTACATCAATCGCTCCGATAACAACATGCGGAATCTGATGCCGGATGATCAAATCAATACACGGAGGGGTTTTTCCATGATGCGAACAAGGCTCTAAATTTACATAGAGCGTGGAATCTTTTAAAAGTGCTTTGTCTTTTACTGCATTGATGGCGTTTACTTCTGCATGTGCCTTTCCGTATTCCTGATGAAATCCTTCACCAATGATCCTGTCTTTATGTACAATTACACAACCGACCATAGGATTGGGGGCAACGTTCCCCTTCCCCAGTTGTGCCAGTTCTAAGCAACGCTGCATATATTGTTCTTCCTGATTCAATACTTGTTTTTTTGTGTAAAAATACAATATCTGATTGATTAAGTAAAAGGAAGAAGACAATAATCATTATTTTTGACGAGACATGTGTACTTCTCATTCAGCGATAGAAAATGACAAGCAGGCAATTCAGGGAACAGGCAAAAGAAATATTACAAAGTTATTTTCCCCAACAGGAAATCGAAGTGCTTTGCCGTCAATTGATTCAGTCGGTACTGGAGATTAACAACACCACCTATTATGTGAACATGGAGGAAGAAATTCCACCGGACAAAGAAAAAGAGTTGCTCCAAAGCTTGTCAAGACTCGCATCCGGAGAACCCTTACAATATATTCTTGGGAGAACTCATTTTATGGGAATGGAACTTGGGGTTGCTCCCGGGGTCTTGATCCCTCGACCGGAAACCGAAGAACTGGTGCAGTGGATACTTGATGATTGTAAAGAATTGAAAAAACCACTTCGAATATTAGATATTGGAACAGGATCAGGTTGTATTGCCATTGCACTCAAAAAACATTTACAACAGGCGACTGTTGATGCACTGGATATATCAAAAGAAGCCAAAAAGGCGAGTCTGGAAAATGCAAAAAAACAGGAAGTGGACATTTCCTTTATTGAAACGGATATTTTGTCCAATCCATTGTTGAATAAAAAATATCATGTCATTGTCAGCAATCCGCCCTATGTTACCCAGTCCGATAAGAAGTTTATGCAGAACAATGTCTTGCTTTATGAACCCGAATCAGCACTGTATGTTTCGGATGAGGATCCTTTATGTTATTATCGGGCAATTGCTGATTTTTCCCGCCGCCACCTTTTCTCCGCCGGAAAGCTGTATCTCGAGATCAATGAACGCTACGGAAAAGAGGCACAAAAATTATTACTCAAAACAGGCTATTCTCATGTTTTGTTACGGAAGGATATGCAGGGAAAAGACCGGATGGTGGGAGGAACATCTCCATAAAGGAAATATACCTCTGCCATATGTTTAAATTTTGTGACCATGCTTTCGATTTGGCACACATTCTTAATCATGGCTGCGTGAGTGTCTCAATATTAATTTTAGACATGGTCTGTTTCATTTGAAGAGGTCAAACAAACGTGAAAAAAAAGAACGGCGAGGCGTTTTGATATCCCGGATAACAGCAGCTATGTCATTGTCATCGATATATTTGGGTTTTATCACTTCGCGGACCAGAGCGATGTCATTCATTACATCCGGATCTTTTTTTACCCACTTGCGGACTTCTGCCAGTTCTTTTTCCCTCAGATATTCGGGCAGGAGTTCCAGGTTCTGGTCAAACTCTTTTTTCAGGATTTCATAGGCATGTTCAAACTCTTTTTCGTTTACCATCACCCGTATTCCTCCAATGGCAACAGAATAAAAAGGATTGGCAGCGTAGGTGTTTTCATCAAATATCGCACAGGGAATTCCTTCTGCGGCAAGCTTCCCCTTGGCAATGTATGCCTCGGAGAGATTATGGGCAGCGAATAATGGGATGAGCCGGTTCTTTTGTTTTTCCATATTAGTTTTATCTGATCGTAAAAATAGCTCTTATATCCATACCTGAAGTTGTTTTTTACAAATACCCCGCTTGTTGTATGCCGGGCTTTAATAATTTCATGAATGTTTTATTGATTTACTATAAATATTGACAAGTTCTTTTTTATCTATTTTATGGTTGGCATTTACAGGGAATTTATCTATTGCAACTATATCTCCAGGAATCATGTACGAAGGCAATTTTTTGTCAATTTCTTTAATTACCTCTTCTTTGACATTGTTAGTGTTAGCGTTAGATTTAAGTATTACGAAAGTAATTATTCGCTTAACCTCACCATTATGTTTTAAGGCAATAGTGACAGTATCGTTAATAAAAGAAATCTGATTTATGGCTGTATCAATTTCTCCTAATTCTATTCTGTAACCATGTAACTTAATTTGATCATCAATTCTTCCCGTAAAATAAACTATGCCATTTATATAATAACCCAAATCTCCAGTTCTAAAAGCTTGCTTTTGTTTATGTTTAAAGAATTTTGCTTCTGTTAATGCCGTGTCTTTAAAATAACCTTGCGAAACATGGTCTCCTACAATTATTAATTCACCTTCTTTTGTTATGTCATTTTCGGAATTACTAATTAATATCTCCGAATCGCGTTTAGGATAACCAATTGGCATATTATCATAATTTGTCAATTGGTTAGAGGAAATATCAATCCATGTGGTTGTGATTGTTGCCTCCGTAGGTCCATAAGCGTTGATAATTCTGGGGTTATTAAACTTCTTTTGCAACAAACTTACAGTTCTGAAAGGTAATACTTCACCGGCAAATATAAATGTTTGCAAGTGCGGTAAAAATGAGATATCAAAATTCTTCTCTCTAAGAAAAATGTATGCAAAAGAGGGGGTAGAAGTCCATACGCTTACCTTGTAGTCTTTAATCCTGTTAAGGAAAACTTCTGATTTTGACACAAGTTCTCTGCTAACTAACAAGACAGAAGCTCCTAACATAAAGGCACTTAAAATATCATAAAGCGAAACATCAAAGGTGAATGGCGACTGGTTTAAAAACACATCATCAGTTTTAAATTGATAGTCTGCCTTTATCCAATCTAAAAAGCTTAGAATATTTTTTTTTGATATCTGAACACCCTTAGGTTCTCCTGTCGAACCTGATGTAAACATAATATACCGCAGAGGGTCTTCGCTGTTAAAGGCAATGTCTTTTGAATAAACTGCTTCGTAGTTTTTTATAACATCAAATTCTTTATTTATCTCAATCGCAAACTTTATGTTAAGTTTCTCATTGGAACAGTTAATAAGAATCTCTGATTCCGTTATCCGTTTAATCTTTTCAATTCTCTCTAAAGGGTATATTTCATCAATGGGAACATAAGGGATATCTGACTTTATTAAAGCTAAGATTGCTTGGGCATAGAAACTCTCCTTATGTCCGTAAATTATTACAGGTTGCCCCTTAGGCACTTCCAATTGCTTTAAAATATCCTCTAATTTATAAACATTATTAGAAAATGTTTTCCAATCTACATCAACATCACTGCCTGATATTGCAAGTTTATCAATGTTAATATCGCATTCGATAAACTTATTTTCTTTAAAATCAATTTAAAAATAAGAAAACCTGCCACTAAAAATATAAATAGAAAAAGCGGCCAGATTGAACATAATAAAAATTGAAATCCATTGAACGTATTTCTCGTTCAAATTGCCAAAAACAATATCTTTTCCTGCTTTCTTTGAATAATGGACATAACTATTATGAACCACTGAATAAACAGCAAAAATAATCCCGCTCAGAATAAAATTTTTTGAAAATCCATTCCACATTCCCATGAGCATAAAAGTTGCAAACAAAGCTACATTTTGCCTTAAAAGTGGTGATTTTTTTAGTCGTTTTTGCTTAGTAAAATACTTGTAAAAAGGCATAAAGAAATAATCCCTGAGCCAATCCCCAAGCGTTTTATGAAATCTTCGCCAAAAATCCTGCGGGTTTCTTGCCAGAAAAGGTTTATCAAAGTTTATCGGGACATCAATACCCATGAATTTA
>CAYSRH010000015.1:0-13733 GCA_964433245.1 uncultured Bacteroidales bacterium
AAAAAGGAAAATGTAATAAATAAGATCATCATAACAAAACAAAGCAATGCACCAAAAAAAGAAGAACGTTTTGTTACGTAACTATGTGAACGAAAATAATAAAACAACAAAACCAACATCAGTATAAAAATTAAGCCCCCTGCTATTGCCCAAAAATTACTTCCTCCGGAAGCTACAAGATTTTCAAACCAACGTTTCAAAAAAAATAAAGGCAAAGCATTTACTTTATCTTTTAACCGGTTGTTAACCAATTCAATATTATATCTGATATCTTCATTTCCGGGATCTAACAACAAAGCCCTCTCATATGCCCATATGGCCGGAGCAAGCCTGTTGGTTTTAAAATTTGCATTCCCCAGATTATAATATAGCGATGGTGATTTATACCCTTCTTCCTGCAATTTTTTATAACTCGTCAAGGCATCTTCATATTTCCCTTCCATATATAATTCATTGGATAAGCGGAACAAACTATCCATCTCTGTTCCTTGAACAATAGCAAAAGGAATTAAAAATATAATACCGGCTATTACACTTCTCATATGTTTATTTTTTATTGGTCTCATTGGTCTCATTATAGGTCTCATTATATTTTATTTTCGTAATGAGAAATTATATCAACGGCCCGGGTGTACAAACCCTCCATATCATCTTGTTTTTCATCTTGCCCTGGGGCATAACGTGCAAACTCACAAGCATCTATCAAATCAAAATACTTCCTGATCAATTCATTTTCTACCTGTTTATGTGAAAGTACAGATTCTACTTTTTCTTTTGACAAATCTGATAAAGGTATCATAAGACGATCTGACATATATCCCCACAAAGCCTTAATCATTTCTTCATGAAAAAGAGATTCATTATGATCCTGCATATACTTTCTCACCTTTTTCAGTCGCCTTTTAACCTGCTTGTTGGCCTTCTTATTTCTTGCTACAATTCGATTACCTGCTTCCTTTTTTAACTTGTTCAGATGAAATACATAAGCGATCAATAATCCGGAAAACAATATATATATACCCCAATAATACCATTGGTCAATAAGAAAAAATAAGTTTTTCTTTCTTGTTATTTTTTCTGTTTTTATAAATCTTACATCTTCTCCGAGATATCGCAAATCCCGGGATTCAAAACCGGAAACAAGATATTCTTCTTCAGCTTTACCCTTTCCCGGGAAAACTGTAATTTCAATTGGATCTGTTTCCTTCGTCACATAACGCTCTTCTTCCAGATCAAAATAAGTGAGTGGAATGGAGGGGATAATAAAGTTACCGGAATGCCTTGGTATAATAAGATACTCATAAACTTTATTCCCCGCTTGCCCTGATGCTGAATTGCGGAATGCATTTTTAATGTCAGGGTCATACACCTCGAAATCTGTTGGAAATTGAATCTCTGGCAAGCGAAGATAACGCAGATTTCCACTGCCCGAAACGGTCACTTTTAAATTTATGGGTTCATTAAGTCCCACCTCTCTTTTATCTACTTCAGCTTTTGCCGTAAATTTTCCAACACCACCGGAAAAAGTTGCCGGTCTGTTACCAGGCAAAGATTTTACTTCCACTTTTGCCGGCGCACTTTTTAGTGGTACACGGCGTTCTCTGAAAGAGTTCCAGAAGGAACGTGCAACACTTTCCCTAACTCTGCATGTAACCTCTACAGGATCAATAAGCAACTCTCCGGAACGTTGGGGAATTAACAAATACTGTTGTAGTATTCCTGTTCCATATATCTCTCCCCCAATATTCTCACGTTCCAGGCTTGTAAGTTGGGGAACTTCAATATTCTGTTTGGCAAATCCATTAAATTCCGGTGGCTGAAAACCTTCAAATCCAACCAAATTAAGTTTATTATATATCTTTACCGTAGCAACCAATGGTTCTCCCTGGTAAACTTTTCTTTTGCTAAGAAGTACCCTGATAAACAAATCCTCTTTCGGTTGCTTTTGTTGCTTATGTTGTTTCGACTCACTTGTTTTTTGTTGTGCAGCACCTGCAACAACTTCAATTTCTAAACTGTTGGATTGATATGATTTTCCGTTAACCATAATAGTTGCCGGCTGAATTGTCAGGTGTCCTTCTTTCAGCCCTTCCATATAATATATATAGGTAACATTAACCGATCTTGTCATCTGTCCGTTTACATATTGCACGCTTGTACTTCTGGATTGGTTTGGTCCGCTTAACACCCTGAATCCTTCCATTTTGGGTGGTTGAAACTGTGATGGATTGACATTCATTGAATACGTAAGAGAAAATTGTTCTCCTATCTGAACAATCTTAGGTGCAGAAGCATCAAACTTAACCACACTTGCCAAAGAAACAAGTGGAAAAAGCCATGTAATTATTACAAAATAAAAAATCCATTTGCCCATACTACCAATCTTTTAATATATCATGATGCCTTCTTTGTTGCTGTTCTTTCTTTTCCTGCATCTGCTGTTGCAATTCCTGTTCATCCTGTTCCAGTGCATCAAGCAATCTTTCTAAATCTTCTCTTGACAGCTGCTGTTCCTGTTGCTGATCTTCTTCTTGTCCTTCACTTTCCCGGTCCTGCTGTTCCTGTTGGTCCTGATTTTTTTGGTCCTTATCTTGTTCCTCTTGATCTTGATCTTGATCTTGATCTTGATCTTGATCTTGTTCTTGTTCCTGTTCCTGATCTTGTTCCTGATCATCGTTATCTTCCTGCTGATCTTCCTGTTCATTATCACAATCAGGATTCTGTTCCTGCATTTGCCGTAAAGCCTGTGAAAGATTATGTCTGGCATCCTCATTGTTCGGTTGCAACCTGAGAGACTGTTTATATGCTTCAATGCTTTTTTTTAATTCCTGGTTTTCATAGAAAGCATTTCCCATATTATAAAAGGCTTTCGCTTGTTTTTGCTTGTCGTTTGTTGCCCCCACAGCTGAATTAAATTCCACCGCAGCTTCTTCATACTGCTCCTTTTTATACAAGGCACTGCCAAGATTAAAGATTGCTTCATATGAATTAGGAGCAATATCGAGTGCCTTCCGATAACTCACATCAGCTTCTTCATAATGCCCTTTCTCAAAATATCTGGTTCCCTGTCTCAAATACTTATTTTCTTCCTGAGCTTCCAACAGCAAAGGAAAAAACAAACATAAAAGCGGTATGAATTTGTAAAATATCATGTTTTAAATATTTTTAACTTTTGCAACCAACGGCTTTTTCGTTCACTAATAAAAAATTCCCATAATAAGAAAAAAAGTGCCAATACAATAAAATACTGAAACTTATCCTCATAATCTGCATACATTTCAACTTCTATCTCTCCCTTTTCCATTTTACTGATCTCATCAAACATCATATTAAGTCCCATACTGACATCTGTTCCCCTGATATACTTTCCATTTCCGGCAGACGCTATTTGTTGTAACGTCTTTTCATCCAGTTGGGTGATCACAATCTCTCCTTGCTGATCCCTTTGGTATCCTTGCCTTCCTCTATCTACAGATGGAATTGGTGCTCCCTGGGAAGATCCCAAGCCAATAGTATATACCTGCACCCCCATATCCCCGGATTTTTTTGCAGCCTCAAGCGGATCATCTTCATGGCTCTCTCCATCTGTAATAATGATAATCGCTTTTCCCATATCATTGTCCATATTAAAAGAATTAAGTGCATGTGTTATGGCTGTACCTATTGCCGTGCCTTGTTTTGCCACTGTATTTGTTGAAACCGTTGCAAGCATCATTTTATAAGCAGCATAATCTGTTGTCAGGGGAACCTGCGTATAGGCATCACCTGCAAAGACAACCAATCCTATGCGGTCATGATGCAACCTGTCAACCAGTCTGGAAACTGATCGTTTGGCACGCTCCAAACGATTGGGTTTTATATCCCGGGCCAACATACTATTCGAAACATCGAGTGCAATAACGAGTTCAACACCTTCTCTTTTTACCTCTTTTAGTTGTGAGCCAAATTGTGGACGGGCAATTGCTATTACAATAGAAGCAAAAGCCAGTATCATTATGAGAAATTTAAAAAACTGACGAAAATGACTATGTTCCTGTAATATAAACTTTAATGTTTCCTTTTCGGCAAAAACACTGAGTTTTTTCTTTCTGTAATAATAGATGAGAATCCCCAGCAAAATGAGCAGGGGGATAAGAAAAAGTAAATTCAGGTATTCCGGTTTTGCAAATCGAAACATGCTTATTTTTTATTTTTATGGTATGGTTCTTAACACTGTATTTCTCAACAACAATTCAAGTAATAAAAGAGCTCCGGCAATCAATGCAAATATCCAATACTCATCATATTTATGGCTATATTGCTGCACATCAATTTTTGTTTTTTCAAGCATATCTATCTCATTGTAAATCTCCTCTAATTTTTTATTGTCAGTGGCTCTGAAATATGCTCCCTCTGTCATATTGGCTACCTGTCTTAACATATCCTCATCAATTTTTACCTCAATATCTTCCACCCTTCTGCCAAAAGGTGTTTCAAAAGGATAAGGAGCTGTTCCATGTGATCCAACCCCTACAGTATAAATACGAACACCATAATTTTTTGCTATTTCAGCAGCCATAACAGGAGATACTTCTCCCATGTTATTTTCACCATCGGTAAGTAAAATGATCACCTTACTTTTTGCTTCACTCTCACGCAATCTGTTTACTGCCGTAGCAATACCATGCCCTATTGCCGTTCCATCTTCCAGCAGTCCGGTTCTTACATCATTCATCAGATTGATCACAACCGAATGGTCTGTGGTAAGCGGGCACTGTGTGAAACTTTCTCCGGCAAAGATCACCAGTCCCATGCGGTCATTCGGTCGTCCGGAGATAAAATCAATCGCAATTTCTTTTGCTGCATCTATTCTGTTCGGCTTAAAATCCATCGCCAACATGCTGGTTGAAACATCGAGAGAAATAACAATATCAATTCCCTCTGTCACTTCGTCATGCCACCTTTCGCTTGACTGCGGACGGGCCAGAATAAAAATCAGTAAGGCTATTAACAAAGTCCGCAATACAAATATTGCATGCCTGAATTTCACACGCCATGTATTGCCATGCATACGATATGCCTGGTCAGAGGAGACCTGCAAAACAGGCACCTGCTTTCTTTCCTGCCATACATACCAAAACACAAGGGGAATCAGTAAAAACAGCAGATACAGAAATTCCGGATTGGCAAAAACATATCCCATCATAATCTAACTTTTTTCTTGCGGCAGTTTTTCTTCGTTATTTTCACTGGATTTATCATCAACATCCTCTTTTTCTGTCGTTGAATCCACAATTTCATATGCCTCCTTTATCGCCCTGCTATTCTGATCCGGCAATGGTTCTTCTTTGGCAAACTTAACCATGTCGGCGACAAGTAACAAATCGCATGCCTTTTTGATGGTCTCATTGTCCTTTATATGCAATGGAAGTTCTTTCATAATATCTTCTGTGACAGACTCCATGGCAGGAAAATAAAAACGATCTTCAAAATAAGTCCTGAGTATCTCTGACAAGCGTGACCAATATAATTTTTGTTGTTTATTTTGCCACAGTTTTTTTTCCTGTAACTCATCCAATGCTTTTAAAGCAATTACGTGTGGCTGTATTTTTGGTTTCTCAAAAACAGCAGGCACTTTTCCTCTTCTATGGTATCGAAAATAATACCACAAGGCAAAAATCAGCAAAAGGAGCAAGATACCCATCAAAATATATTTCCATATTTCTCTGAATGTGATCCCGGGATGAATCGGGGGAACAATATCACGTATAACACCGGAAGAATCAGCCGGAAAATACGCAACAGTAAGAGTTTTTGGCATGTCATACAATGTATCAAAACGGACACTGTCAAAACTCACAATAACAGGATTCGGATGTATTACATGTTTCCCGCTATCAAATGCGGTAATCAAATACGAATGAGAGTATTTCAGCATTCCATCATCCAAAGCAATGGTATCAAAATGCATGGGAGCCAATATTTCAACAAAACGGCTGAGTGTGTCAGACAAAAGAGGTAGCTGTACATGTGCAGCTGCCGGAAATTCTACCTGTAATGTATATCCAATCTGATCTCCTGTTTCAATGACATGTGAATCCAATGTCGAAGAAACATGTACAGATTGTGAAATAAGCGGTGTTTGCAACAAGACACACAAACATAAAAAACTAAAAACTCGCATACTCAACGTCTTTTAAATATTTGCATGAGCGGTTTAACATAATCCTGATCTGTTCTGATCTTTGTATAATCTACCCCACATTTCAAAAAGACCCGATGTTGTTTTGATTCCATTTCCTTGAAAAAGGCATCAAATTTTGTACCAAAATGATCTGAGAATGTATCTACGACACTGATTTTTCCTGTTTCAGCATCAACCACCCGCATAAGTCCCATAGAAGGTATTGAGCGTTCTCTTTCATCAAATATTTTTACGCCCACCACATCATGTTTTCTCGCAGCAATTTTCAGAGCATCCTCATAATTTACAGATTGATTTGTCTCATCATAATCAATAAAATCGGAGATCAAAAAGCAAATGCTTCGTTTTTTTATTGCATTTGTCAGAAATCCCAAAGCTTCTGTGATATTTGTTGCTTTGCTTTTCGGCTGAAAAAATATCAATTCACGGATAATCCTTAAAATATGTTGTTTGCCTTTCTTTGGTGGTATAAACTTTTCAATTTTATCACTAAAAAGAATGGCGCCGATCTTATCGTTGTTCTGAATAGCTGAAAACGCCAATACGGCAGACAGTTCTGTCATTATATTCTTCTTTGTTTTTTTCTCAGAACCAAAATTACGTGATCCGCTTACATCAATCAATAAAACAACTGTTAACTCCCGTTCTTCTTCAAACACCTTCACATAAGGATGATTAAAACGCGCTGTTACGTTCCAGTCTATACTTCTGATGTCATCACCATACTGATAACCACGCACCTCACTGAAGGCCATTCCTCTTCCTTTAAAAGCACTATGGTACTGCCCTGCAAATATATGCTTCGAAAGCCCCCGTGTTTTTATTTCAATCTTCCTGACCTGTTTTATGAGTTCAGAAGTTTCCATATATTCTTGTCTTAATTGTTTTTAGGTTTGGTAAAAAGCGAAAAATACCATTGCTCTTTTTTCATGTCAATAATAAAACCTTCTCCATTTCTGCTATACTCCCACTGTTGTTCATTAACTTTTGAAAATTCGCGGTTCAACCTTGTAATCTCCTGCCCCAAATGAATATAATGTGACATAAAACGATGGGCAGTACATACATCTTCTTCATCAAGAAAAAACAAAATTGTTTGCTCTCCCATATCATCCTGGTATTTAAGATAATTATATGCAGGATTGATAACCCTTGCCAGAATAAAATCAGGCATATTTTTTTCCATTTCTTCAATCACCCGGGTTTTATGCAAGCCTATGTAGTGCCCTTTTTGTGCATATGATGCAAATGAAAAAAGCAAAACATAAATTAAAACAATGATATTTTTCATCTGTTTATATTTTTAATTTTTAATGGTCAGATGGAGCTCGCCATGAGACTAATTCTTTTTCTAACTGACAATCAATCAAATTTTTAATAATCATTCTCGTGTGTGTCAAAATTTTGTCATGGCTCGGTTCATAATATATGTTTTTTAATGAGGCTATGGTACCTCCACAGCATTCAATATATCTGCAATAAAATCTTCTTGCTTTATATTTTCAGCTTCTGCCTCATAAGTTAACCCGATACGATGCCGCAGAACATCCATGGAAACTGCCCTTATATCCTCTGGAATGACATATCCTCTTCGTTTAATAAAAGCAAAAGCTTTGGCGGCCTTTGCCAGATTAATACTGGCACGTGGCGAACCACCAAAAGAGACCATTGCAGCATATTGATCCAGTCCGTATTTTGCAGGATTACGTGTTGCAAAAACGATGTCAAGAATATACTGTTCAATTTTTTCATCCATATATACTTCTTTGACAATCTCGCAGGCTTTAAGTATTGATTCCGGAGTAATCACTTTTTTAGCTTCAGGGAAATCAACAGCAAGATTTTCTCTGATGATCTTACGTTCCTCTTCGAATTCCGGATAATCCACGATAACTTTCAGCATAAACCTGTCAACCTGTGCTTCCGGCAATGGATAGGTTCCCTCCTGTTCGATCGGGTTCTGTGTTGCCATCACAAGAAAGGGTCTGTCCAAAGGATAAGTTGTGCTGCCTATGGTCACCTGCTTCTCCTGCATAGCCTCCAGCAATGCACTTTGCACCTTGGCCGGTGCCCGGTTGATCTCATCTGCCAATATAAAATTAGCAAATATAGGTCCCTTTTCAACAAGAAACTCTTCTTTCTTCTGGCTATAGATCATGGTTCCGATCAAATCTGCCGGCAAAAGATCCGGGGTAAACTGAATTCTGCTGAAACTGGCATCCACTACATCAGAAAGTGTTTTTATTGCCAATGTCTTTGCCAATCCCGGAAGTCCTTCCAGTAAAACATGCCCGTCTGACAATAAACCGATCAGCAAACGCTCAACCAATGCTTTCTGCCCAACAATAACTTTCTGCATTTCCATTGAAACCAGGTCAATAAAACTACTCTCCTTCCTGATCTTGTCATTAATCTCTGAAATACTTACTTGCTCTTGCATAACATATTATTTTTATTCTATTAACTAATTAATTAATAAATAACTAAAAAAATTGAAGCCGAATATACTATTTTTTTTCTATCATTTGTAACGCAAATTCTGTTTTTCTATTATTTTTATCTTCTGATTTTTTTAACAAAAAAAACAGCCTGTTCTGTAAGAATCACAAAAAGAAACAATGCGATATTTTATTCAGCTTAGTTACGATGGAACAAACTATCATGGCTGGCAATCTCAAAAAAATAGCCACACCATTCAGGATGAACTGGAAAAATCTATTTCAGTACTATGTAAAAAAACAATACAAATTACCGGTGCCGGCAGGACAGACACAGGTGTACATGCCTCTTACTATATCGCACACTTTGATGTACCCAACCCGATTGATAACATCACTGATTTTTGCTTCCACCTCAATTGTATCCTTCCTCATGACATTGCTGTGCACAACTGTTTTCCCGTATCTCCCAACACACATGCCCGTTTTGACGCAAGTTCCCGCACTTACGAATACCATATCAGCCGTAAGAAATCTCCCTTCCGGCAACGTTATCATGCGATGTACACAGAACCTCTGGATATCCATGCGATGAATAACGCTTGTGCTGTACTCTTTGAATACAGAGATTTTACCAGTTTCAGCAAAAAAGGAAGTGATGTAAAAACCCACCTTTGTACGATTCAACAAGCCTATTGGAAAGACCATGGCGAAACTTGGGTATTTACCATTAAAGCTGACCGGTTTTTACGTAACATGGTAAGAGCCATCGTTGGCACGATGCTGGACATTGGACGGGGCAAACTGAATGAAGATGATTTCCGTGCCATCATAGAGAGTAAGAACAGATCCAAATCCGGTGCTTCAGCAAATGCCAAAGGACTAATACTAAACAGTATCGAATATCCATCATTCGCTTAGAATACAGAATACAGGAAATCTGCTATAATTATAGGATATAAAAAAAGAATTTGTTGTTTCAGAAATTACACCAAAAGAATGAATGTTTGCCAGATTACTGTATTAACAATTACTCCGAATACAAAAGATATTGTTTCCGGAGTTTTTTAAACTCTCCCAATGCCGGCTCCCATGATGCACGAATAACATCTTCGGACTCCCCCTGCTCTATTTGTTTTTTCAAAGCAGTATCCCCTGTCAGGTTAATAAAAAAAGAATTAAAAAAAGATATGTGTTCAGGCATATTTTCGTGGGCTTTGATTATATAAGACAGGTCTATCTGCCTTCTCTTACGCAAGGAATCCAAAGGAATATCGCGAAGATCAATACCATAGCAAGTCTCCCCTTTCAATTTGGGATTGACTGCCTCTCCCTGAATGGGTTCGGGCACAAAGTGAAAATCCCGAATCAAAAATTCCGGATGCCCTATGACTTTGAAAGGATATGGTGTTCCCCTGCCCACACTCATCACTGTACCCTCAAATATCCCCAAAGAAGGGTATAAATATATCGCACGCATATCTTTCAGATTGGGCGAAGGATGAACAGGCAATTCATAGTAATCACTATGTGTATAATTTTTACATTTGACATAAAGTAATTTACATGCCTTCCCTGCAGACAACCATCCTTCACTATTGACCATCAAAGCATATTCTGCAACTGTCATACCATGCACCAATGCAACAGGATGCATCCCTACAAAAGATTTATACTGCATGTCCAACACCGGACCATCAACATAGAACCCATTGGGATTCGGGCGGTCCAATACAAGAAAGGAGATGTTTTTTTCAGCACATGCTTCCATCACATAATGCATAGTGGATGTGTATGTGTAATATCGAACCCCTACATCCTGGATATCAAAAACCATTATATCAATATTTTCCATATCTTCTGATGCGGGTTTTCTATTTTTCCCATACAAAGAAATAATGGGCAATCCCGTAAGACTGTCAATGGTATTTTCTAACAACATGCCTGCATCTGCATCCCCCCTGAATCCATGTTCGGGACTGAAAATTGCTGCTACCCTGATACCTTCTGATAATAAGGTGTCAACCAAATGTGTTCCGCTAACAAGAGATGTATGATTGGTCACAATACCCACACGTTTACCGGATAATAAAGGGAGCAATATGTCCATTTGTTCTGCTCCCGTAACAATTCTTTTTTCTTCCTGCCCTTCTGTGTTGTGCCGTTCAGAAAGATTCTTATTCGTATTACAGGAAAATAATACAATCAATAAAACAAGAAAGTATGATAAAAAATTTGTCATGTTATGATTCTGTGGCAAATATATCTATTAGAAGATCACAAATTTATTACTTTTGCTGAGAGTATCACACATTAAGAAGCAAAAGATACATTGAACACGCCATATTATATAGCAAAACGACTTACTTTCAGCAAAAGCAGGGAAAGCAATTTCAGTAAGCCCATTGTTTCCATTGCCGTTCTTGGAATTGCTTTGGGCATTGCTGTAATGATCACATCTGTGGCCGTTGTCACCGGCTTTAAGGAAGAAATAAGGAACAAGGTGATTGGGTTTGGCTCCCATGTACAGATACTTAATTTTGATTCCAACCAATCTTACGAAACCATTCCGATCAACAAAAAGAGAACTTACGCTTCTTTCGTCAGAGATATGCATGGCGTAAAACACATGCATGTTTTTGCCACGAAAGCAGGTATTTTGAAAAAAGATGAAGAATACCACGGGGTTATATGCAAGGGGGTGGACAATAATCATGATTGGTCCTTTTTTGAAAACATTCTGACCGCCGGAAAAATTCCTGTTTACAGTGACACCATCCGGTCTGTCGATATCCTGATATCACAACATATAGCCAATATGTTACGGCTTGATGTGGGTGACCGTGTAGGAGCTTATTTTGTGCAAGACCCTCCCAGGGTACGTGCTTTCAAAGTTGCAGGTGTTTATGAAACAGGAATGACGGATGAATTTGATAAAATGTTTATTATTTGTGACATACAACAAATCCAACGACTAAATGACTGGGATTCTGATCTGGTAACAGGCTGGGAAGTGTACATCTCCGACTTTGATCAAATTGAAGTTATGACGAATAATATACGGGATCTTATCGGTCTGAATTTTTTT
The DNA here is from genome assembly GCA_964433245.1 of uncultured Bacteroidales bacterium. Lineage (GTDB taxonomy): Bacteria > Bacteroidota > Bacteroidia > Bacteroidales > JBBRXJ01 > CAYSRH01. The sequence goes on from CAYSRH010000015.1 coordinate 11,711, forward strand.
GAAAACCAAACGATGCTGAAAGTTATCAATGTCTATGATAAATATCCACAGATTTTTGACTGGCTTAACCTGCTGGATATGAATGTATGGATCATTCTGATCTTAATGCTTGCAGTGGCGGGTATCAATATGATCTCTGGATTGTTGATCATTATTCTCGAAAAAACCAATATGATCGGGGTATTGAAAGCCATCGGAAGTGAAAACCATAAGATCAGAAATATTTTTATGTACCAATCTTTGTTTCTGCTCACGAAAGGATTGTTCTGGGGCAATCTCATCGGACTTGGACTTTGTGCCATTCAACATTATTTTGGTGTCATTGCCCTTGATCCATCCTCCTATTACATAGACCGTGTCCCTATCCATTTCCATTGGGTATGGTTTATCCTTCTTAACATCGGAGTACTTACAGCCACATTGCTTGTTATGCTGATACCTTCAATGATCATATCAAAAATCAGCCCGGAGAAAACAATCAAGTTTAATTAGAGTCTGTCAATAAAGTCAGTGTCTAGTGTCATGTCAACTATAATATGATGCATTATTTAAAAATGTTTCTTATCTTTGTCAAAAAAAGTTATGGCAAAGTATAAGGTAACCCTGACAAGGGAAGAAAGAGATGATTTGATGTCGATTATAAGTAAAGGCAAACATACATCTCAAAGGTTTAGAAATGCTTACGTTCTTTTAAATTGTGACGAGGGTAAATTTGCAGAGAAAGCCACCAACGCAGAGATAAATAAGATCCTCAAAGTAGGCATGCGAACCATTGACCGGATTAAGAAGCGTTTTGTAGAAGAAGGATTTGATGCTGTGTTGGAGCGCAAGCCCACATCCCGTGAGTATGAACGAAAAGCTGATGGGGATCTTGAAGCAAGATTGATAGCGTTAAGTTGTAGTGAACCCCCTGAAGGACATGCCCGCTGGTCGTTGCGGCTATTGGCAGATCATTTGGTTGAGCTTGAAATTGTGGACTCCATCTCTCATGAAACGGTACGAAACGTGTTAAAAAAAACGAATTAAAATCGTGGAAGGTAAAAGGTTGGGTAATACCTCCGGGGTCTAACAGCGAATTTGTTGCTGGTATGGAGCAGGTTCTGGATATTTATAAACGCCCTTATGATGAGAATAAACCAGTAGTATGCATGGATGAGTCACCAAAACAACTAATCGGAGAAACACGCATTGATTCACCCATGAAGAAAGGTCAGGAAAAAAGGGTAGATTATGAATATGTCCGCAAAAGCACCTGTAATATTTTTATGGTAAATGAGCCGCTTGCCGGAAAACGACATGTTAAAAAGGACTGGGCATTACTTGTAAAGGAGATAGCGGATAGTCTCTATCCAGATGCAGAAGTTATTTATTTAGTCATGGATAATTTCAATACTCATACTCCTGGTGCACTATACGAAGTGTTTGAGCCAGCTGAGGCAAAAAGAATTCTGGACAGGTTTGAATTTGTTTTCACGCCGAAACATGGGAGTTGGCTTAATATGGCAGAGATTGAGCTGAACGTACTTAACAGCCAGTGCTTAAGCCGAAGAATTGATAATATGAATGAGATTAAACGACAAACAAATGCATGGGAGAACCACCGCAATAATCGGAACGCCAAAATCAACTGGCAATTCACAACAAAAGACTCACGGATAAAACTGAAAAAACTTTATCCGTCAATTTAAATTTGACAAGACAATAGTTTAGAATGTTCGAGTTCAAGGCTTGCGTAGTTTTGAAAATCAAGGAGTTTACTTTTGTAAATGACTGTTTTCAAAACAAGTATAACGAAGAAATCGGACATTATGGACAGACACTAATTAAGCTCAATAAACTGTTGTTGAAAATACTAAAATCAGGTCAATTTTTTTAATAATCAAATGGTCGTTTATTTATAAGCAAAATTTGCAGTGTGATGAATAATGCGGGTTAACTTGTTTAAAAATAGGTTGATTCTTTTTTTTTATTGCACACAAATTAGAATCTGCCGCTACTTTATTCGGACGAAATACTACCTTCA
>CAYSRH010000015.1:13743-14071 GCA_964433245.1 uncultured Bacteroidales bacterium
AAAAAGATTTTTTTGTTTATAAAAAAACACTATTTTTGTTGTTAAATTCAAGCCAATTACTATGACAATACGTTATAATCAGCATATTAGCAGTGTTTTTGAAACGGGTGTTAAGGGTTTTTTCAGGAATCTGTTAATTTTTAATATTCGAAGTTATATTAGTATACCATTTTTAATTAAAAACGTATATCATCAATATAGAGCATCTAAACGCAGGAAAAAAAACCTTAAAAATGGAGTTTTAGTTCCACCAGTTATGGCCTTAAGCATTACAAATAAATGTAATTTGAATTGCGTACATTGCTATTCCAGAGGAAGAATGGACGCA
>CAYSRH010000016.1:0-13283 GCA_964433245.1 uncultured Bacteroidales bacterium
CGGACTGGAAAATCATTTTAAAAAATTATTAAGAGAGTTGGGTATTGCCGGTTTGAATGGCTTTGTCCTGTCAATCCTGCTGCTTGCCTATAATTTAATGACGAACAGTTCCTTGGCTTTGACTCTCTCAGTTAGCACAGCACTTTTTTCTGTGATCTTGTTTGCATCTGTCTTTGGTACATTTATTCCCTTGTTTTTACATAAAATGAAAATAGATCCGGCACTTGCAACAGGACCCTTTATCACAACGATAAATGATATTTCCGGAATTTTAATTTATCTCTCTGTTGGAAGAGTTTTATTTACTTTTTTCCAGATGTAGTGAAATTGAATAAGAAATAATGCCAGAATAATCAAATAGTCATTATTTTTGACAACGGAAAAATTCATTGAATGATTAATAAATTTAATACATGGCTGAAAATAGAAAAATTAAAAATGCACTGATCTCTGTTTATTATAAAGAGGGACTTGATGAACTTGTGAAGCTCTTGCATGAACAGAATGTAAAACTTTTTTCAACAGGAGGAACACAAAAATTTATTGAGGGCTTGTCGGTTCCGGTAACTCCTGTGGAATCATTAACAGCTTACCCCTCTATTCTTGGCGGACGGGTAAAAACACTTCACCCGAAAGTATTCGGTGGCATCTTGTCCCGTCGCGATAATCAGGATGATGACAAACAACTTGCTGATTATGATATTCCTGAAATAGACCTTGTTATTGTGGATCTTTATCCTTTTGAGGAGACGGTATTGACCGGCGGGACTGAACAGGAAATCATAGAAAAAATTGATATTGGTGGAATTTCATTAATTCGTGCCGCAGCAAAAAATTTCAGGGATGTTCTGATTGTCTCCAACCGGGGACAGTACGAGGAAACCATACAAATACTAAAAGAAAACAAGGCGGAAACCTCCCTGGAACAGAGGAAAGCTTTTGCAATGAAAGCATTTGATGTGTCTTCACGTTATGACACAGCAATTTATCAATATTTTGCCGGAGAAGAACAGGATACTTTTAAATTAAGTATGCCGGGAAGAAAAACACTTCGTTATGGTGAAAATCCACACCAAAAAGGAATGTTCTATGGAGATATTGATGGCTTTTTCGATCAGTTGCATGGAAAGGAGATATCGTATAATAATTTACTGGATATTGATGCGGCAGTAAACCTGATCAATGAGTTTTCTGATACTACTTTTTGTATTTTGAAACACAACAATGCCTGTGGAGTAGCTTCCCGCGATTCATTAGTAAATGCATGGAATGACGCTTTGGCCGGAGATCCTGTTTCGGCTTTTGGCGGTGTGCTGATTACCAATAAAGAAGTAAACAGGGATACTGCAATAGAAGTTGATAAAATATTCTTTGAAGTTATTATTGCTCCTGCTTATAGTGAAGATGCCATGGAAGTTTTAAAGAAAAAAAAGAACAGGATTATTCTCGTCCAGAAAACAACAGATATCCCGTCCTGGCAATGTCGTAATGCATTGAACGGACTATTGGTGCAGGATAAAGATGCAAAAACAGAAGAAAAAAATGACTTGCAGATAGCAACAGAAAAAAAACCTTCTTCCCGGGAAGTAGAGGACATGTTGTTTGCCAATAAAATTGTAAAACAAAGCAAATCAAATACAATCGTACTGGCGAAAAACGGACAATTGTGTGCCAGTGGAGTAGGACAGACCAGTAGAGTTGATGCCTTAAAACAAGCCATTGAGAAGGCCGGAAGTTTTAAATTCGACCTTAAGGGGGCTGTTATGGCATCAGATGCTTTTTTCCCTTTTCCTGATTGTGTGGAAATAGCGAGTAAAGCAGGTATTACAGCTGTTATTCAACCCGGAGGAAGTATCCGTGACAAAGATTCCATAGACTTCTGTAATGAACATCAGATGGCTATGGTGCTGACAGGAATAAGACATTTTAAACATTAATATAAATATAACAGAAGAAAACACACATGGGACTTTTTAGTTTTTTAACACAGGAAATAGCGATAGACCTTGGAACAGCAAATACGATCATTATCCATAATGACAAAGTTGTGGTGGATGAACCTTCTATCGTAGCAGTGGACCAAACAACCAATAAAGTAATTGCCATTGGCAATGAGGCACGTCAGATGCATGGAAAAACCCACATGAATATCAGAACTGTAAGACCTTTAAAAGATGGTGTCATTGCAGATTTTAATATTGCTGAACAAATGATTCGAGGTATGATCAAAATGATCAATAAAAAAACCCGGATGATTACTCCGTCATTGCGTATGGTCGTGTGTATCCCTTCGGGGAGTACAGAGGTGGAGATAAGGGCTGTACGCGATTCCTCTGAACATGCCGGCGGCAGGGATGTCTATATGATCTATGAGCCCATGGCAGCATCACTGGGAATCGGAATTGATGTGGAAGCCCCTGAAGGTAGCATGGTTGTTGATATCGGTGGAGGAACCACTGAAATAGCTGTGGTTGCCCTTGGAGGAATTGTTTGCAATAACAGCATCCGTGTTGCAGGAGATGGTTTTACTTCTGATATACAAACGTATATGCGGCATCAACATAATATTAAAATTGGAGACAGAACAGCTGAAGATATTAAGTTGGCAGTAGGGTCTGCTTTGCCTGACCTTGAAAATCCGCCTGCTGATTATATTGTCAGAGGACCGAATATTATGACAGCGATGCCCGTTGAAATTCCTATTTCTTTTCAGGAAATTGCCCACAGCCTTGACAAATCAATCGCAAAAATAGAAACAGCTCTGGTAGGGGTGTTGGAACAAACACCTCCTGAGTTATATGCAGATATTGTACAAAAAGGAATTTATCTTGCCGGTGGAGGTGCATTGTTAAGAGGGCTTGATAAAAGATTACAGGACCGGGTGAATATTCCTGTTCATGTGGCCGAAGATCCCCTGCATGCAGTCGCACGTGGCACGGGAATGGCTCTGAAACATATCAATGAGTTCAATTTTTTAATTCGATAATAGTAAGCGGCTAAAGAAAATGTATTATGCGAAGCTTGTTAGATCTGCTGTTAAGGTATTATTTTGTGATCCTTTTTTTTGTCTTGCTTAGCGTTTCATTTTTTCTTCTTGTCGAACACAACAAATATCATAATGCAGTTTTAAATAGCAAAGCCCATAGTATCACAGGGAAGATAAACAAACATCTTGCCGCGATTCGTGAATACTTGCTCCTGAAAGAAGCAAATCAGCAACTCATTGATGAGAATATTGCCTTACGCAATCAAATGGCAAAGTATCATAAAGTTTTTACCAATGATCAATTTAATCCTTATGATACATTATATAAACCCTCTTATCAGTACGAGCCTGCACAAGTGCTTAGCAATTCTGTGAACAAACAATACAATCAAATCATTATCAATAAAGGAAGTCTGGATGGAATAGAAGAAGACATGGCAGTAATCGCTTCCGATGGAATTGTAGGTCTTGTATCAGATGTTTCCCGGAACTTCTCCCTTGTGCTCCCTTTAATTAACAGAAAAGTAGCAGTAAGTGTAAAAATAAAAAAGAATGATTATTTTGGATCTCTTTCATGGGACGGCATCGATTACCGTAAATTACACCTGAAAGAAATTCCCAAGCATGTAGATGTATCCTCCGGAGATGAAGTTGTAACAAGTGGATTTTCTCTGTCTTTTCCTGAAGGGATTCCTGTTGGAGAAATTGTTGAGGTGGAAGCTGCTGAAGGTAATTTTTTTCAAATCATTGTTGCGCCTTATGTTGAGTTTAAAAACTTAACCTATGTTTATGTTGTGAAAAGTAAAATTTTAGAAGAAATTCAGAACTTACAAAATGATATGAAAAATGATTAAACAATATATCATACGCATTCTGACCTTCTTTTTTTTGGTTTTTCTTCAGGTACTGGTGTTTGATAACATGCAGTTTAGTGGCTATGTGAATCCTTATATTTATATTCTTTTTATTCTTCTGCTCCGGTTCGAAACCCAAAAATGGATTCTGCTTTTATTGGCTTTTTCTTTGGGAATAACGATTGATATACTATCTTCAACACCCGGAATACATGCAATAGCAACCCTTGTTATGGCTTTTTGCAGACCTTATCTGTTGGTGTATATTGCACCAAGAAATGGTTATGAGGATTTCGTTCCGCCACGTATTGAAAATTATGGATTCGGATGGTTTCTTCGTTATACCTTTTTGATGGTTTTTATACATCATATGATCTTGTTTTATGTTGAAGCTTTTTCGTTTGATAACTTTTTTCATACTTTTTTAAGGGTGGTATTAAGTGCTTTTTTTTCAATAACCTTTATTGTATTGAGCCAATTTTTTATCTTTAAAAAATAACAGGTTTATAACCTGATGTTACCAAATAAATAATTCAACAATTTTATTGTAATGAAACAGTACGCCGACAGAAAAAATTTTATGATAACAATCATTGTGTTGGTGTCAATTATTATGATTATCAGGTTATTCTATTTGCAGATTATTGATCCTTCATACCGCGATTCTGCCCTTAATAATTCACTTAGAATTGTGACACAATATCCGGCCAGAGGGTTGATTATGGATCGCCATGGAGAACTTCTGGTTTCCAATCAGGCAGCGTATGACCTGATGGTAACACCGATGATGCTTGATGAGTTTGATACAATGCTGTTGTGTGAACTTGTCCGGATCACACCTGAATTTTTAGCATTGCAACTGAAAGCGGCTGAAAATTATTCCAGATTCAGACCTTCCATAGTGGTAAGGCAGGTGTCAGTTTTGGATTATGCAAAACTACAGGAACATATGTATAAATTTCCCGGTTTCTTTGTCCAACCCAGAACTTTGAGGAATTATCCCGGCAATATCGCCGCACACGTGCTGGGATATATTGGAGAAGTGAATCGCAAAATTATTGAACAAAACCCATACTACGTTATGCGGGATTATATAGGAATGAGTGGTGTTGAACATGCTTATGAGATATTTCTTCGTGGAGAAAAAGGATACAAATATTATCTTGTGGATGTACATAATCGTATAAAAGGTTCTTATCAGGATGGACGGCGTGATAGACCTGCAAAAACAGGTAAAGACCTGACACTTACTATTGATGCGGAATTGCAGCGATATGGAGAAGAACTGATGCAAAATAAAAGAGGCAGTATTATTGCCATTGAACCGAAAACAGGAGAGATACTGGCTTTCGTTTCGGCACCTTCATATAACCCCAATTTATTGGTGGGAAGAGAGCGTGGAATTAACTTTTCCATACTTTCAACAGATACATTGAAACCCCTTTTTAACAGACCCATCATGGCCAATTATCCGCCAGGATCTACTTTTAAAATATTTAATGCTCTGGCGGGTTTACAGAGCGGTGCGATCAAGCCCGATACCAGATATTGGTGTAATCAGGGTTTTCGTTCCGGACATGTGTATGTTAAATGCAGGTCTCATCCTAATCCGGTGAATGTTACGACATCTATTAAGGTTTCATGCAATAGCTTCTATTGTAAAACTTTTGAGGATATTATGGGGTCTGGCAGATTTATTGAAGATGCCTACAATCGTTGGAGAGAAAAAATTCTTTCTTTTGGTCTTGGAGACCGTCTTGGTGTTGATCTGCCCAATGAATTCAGCGGGAGTATTCCTGAATCTGATTTGTATAACCGGATATACGGAAAAAATCATTGGTCGTATCTGACCATTCTTTCTCTTGCTATTGGGCAGGGAGAACTCCTTCTTACGCCTTTGCAAATGGCGAATTCTCTTGCTGCCATTGCCAACAGAGGATTTTATGTTCCGCCACATGTGATAAAAGAAATTGAAGGAGAAAAAATCCCCGACCGTTTTCAGGAAAAAATTTATACGGAAATTGATTCTGTCCATTTTGAACCGGTTATTGAAGGAATGTACCAGGTTGTCAATGCAGTTCCGGGAACAGGTGGAACAGCTACTTTTTCAAGACTTCCCGGATTTGATATATGTGGAAAAACAGGAACAGCGGAAAATCCCCACGGAAAGGACCATTCTATTTTTATTGCTTTTGCACCAAAGGATGATCCACAAATAGCAATGGCTGTTTATGTAGAACAGGGTGGTTTCGGATCTGTCTGGGCAGCTCCTATAGCAAGTCTGATGATTGAAAAATATTTGACTGATACCATAAGCAGAAGCTGGTACGAACAACGAATATTAGACGCAGTTCTTTTAGAGTGATATATTGATTTTATCAGGTAAAATAAATGAATAGAAGAATAAACATATTTGCAAACATTGACTGGTTTACTGTGCTTCTCTATACTATCATGGTATTGATGGGCTGGTTCAATATTTATGCAGCAGTCTATAGTGAGGAACATAGCAGTATCTTTGATTTTTCACAACGTTATGGAAAGCAAATGATATGGATCCTGGCAGCTTTTATTATTGCCATTGTAGTGATGCTGATTGATATGAATTTTTACACTTTATTTGCTTATCCGGTTTATATATTTTCTCTGTTGTTGTTGATTGCCGTCCTGTTGTTAGGTATCACCGTCAATGCTTCTAAGTCCTGGCTTGTCTTTGGTCCTGTGCATTTACAGCCTGCAGAATTTGCAAAGTTTGCCACACTTCTGACTTTATCAAGGTTTCTTAGTGCTTCCAAGCAATCTGTGAAAAACGGAAAAATTATGCTGATATCTTTTGTCATTATTTTAATTCCTGTAATATTCATTATGTTACAGCCGGATGTCGGATCTGCTTTGGTTTATGCTTCATTTATTTTTGTTCTTTTTCGTCAGGGCTTGCCTAAATGGGGGCTGTCTCTTGCTGTTTTTATGCCGGTTCTTATGATTATCGCATTGGTATGGGATGATTTGATGGTGATGTGGGTGTTGCTGGCGTTCGCAATTTTCCTTTACCATTCGCTTGGAGGTACAATTAAAACTACGTTTTATTTGTTGCTGGCTCTTTTGCTGGTAAATCTGTCCCTCTTTTTTCTGGATAAAAAAGAATGGTTGCCATATGATCTTTATCTGATTTCTTTGTTATGTATGGCAGGAATTTCATTGTTGGGTATTTTTGTGGCTCTTTTTAGAAGGGCTTACTACATATTTCTGGTGATCATTTTGTTTTTTGGATCAATAGGTTTTGCCCATTCAGTGGATTATTTTGTTGATGAAGTCTTAATGGATCATCAACGAAATCGTATCTATACCATGCTTGATCCGGAATCTGACCCCCATGGCTATGGATATAATATTACCCAGTCTAAAATAGCCATAGGCTCTGGGGGCTGGACAGGCAAAGGGTTCCTTGAAGGGACACAGACCAAATTTGATTTTGTTCCTGAACAAAGTACAGACTTTATTTTCTGTACAATTGGAGAAGAGTGGGGCTTCCTGGGATCTTTCTTTGTTGTGATGCTCTTTGCTGTGTTAATGCTTCGGATTATTTATATAGCGGAAAGACAACGATTGCGTATTGCCAGAATCTTTGGGTATGGTGTCGTTTCAATATTCTTTCTTCATTTCTTTGTTAATATAGGAATGACAATCGGACTTTTCCCTATTATAGGAATACCTCTTCCTTTTTTTAGTTATGGCGGTTCTTCCTTATGGTCATTTACAATAATGCTCTTTGTATTATTAAATTATGATGCACGGAGATTAGAAGTTATGCGGTAAATTGTATCGTAAATCAAAGAAAAATATGTATGTTTATGATAATTAAATGGATATAGTTGCTATGCGGATAATTATCAGATGTTTTATTGTTGTTTTTTTATTTTCTGCCCCTGGTTTGGATATTTCTTATGCACAAACAGGAGAAACAGTACCGCATCTCACCAATAAACAACGAAGGGAATACAGGCGGCAGGAAAGAAAAAATGCAAAAGATGAGGGACGTTCCAAACGACATGTCCGAAAGGCAAAAAGAAAGAAAAATAAAGCAGTGATACTCAAAGCCCGAATAGAGAGAAACATAAGCAGGCAGGAAAAAACACAACAGGGTATTGTAAAAGCCAAACAACAACAACATGGTTCCGAAAGAAAGATCAAACGAAACAAACGAAAAGAAGAGCGTTTTCTTGCCAGACAAAGAAAGTTGCGACGGAAACGCTCAGAACTACAGATAAAACACTCTATGAGAATACAGAATACTAAGGTGGAACAGCGTATGAAGGGCAATTTAAGTGATTCAAAAAAAAGAGACAGGAAACATTGCTTTGAACGCTTTAAAAAACGATTGAAAGGAAAACCAAAAAAATGAAAAACCAGTTGCTATAATCGCTTTTTTAATTGTTTTGTTTCTTCTTCGAATCCCGGCTTTTCAAGTAATGCAAACATGTTTTTTTTGTAAGCTTCTACACCTGGTTGGTCAAAAGGATTGATGCCCAAAATATACCCACTGATACCACAGGCTTTTTCAAAGAAGTACATCAATTGTCCCAGATAGTAAGCGTTAAGTTCAGGCATCTCAATTCTGATGTTGGGAACATCACCATCAATATGTGCCAGAATGGTACCCAATTCAGCCATTTTGTTTACTTCGTTTATTCGCTTGCCCGATAGAAAGTTTAAGGTGTCAAGATTTTTTTCATCTTTTGGAATAATTACTTTTTTATTGGAACTTGCTATACTGATTACCGTTTCAAACAGTATGCGTTCACCCTCCTGAATGTACTGCCCCATGCTATGCAGATCGGATGAATTATCTACCGCAGCAGGAAAGATACCTTTCCCTTCTTTCCCTTCACTTTCTCCATAAAGTTGTTTCCACCACTCAGCCAGATAATGTAGTTTGCTGTGATAGTTGACCATGATCTCTATCTTTTTTCCTTTGTTGTATAAGGTGTTGCGGGCTATAGCATACTGACAGACCGGATTGTTTTCCACAGGAGTATCCGGACTGGTAATTCTTTCCATCTTTTGTGCACCCTGTACCAGTGACCGGATGTCAAATCCACATATGGACAGCGGAACAAGACCTACAGGTGTAAGTACACTATAGCGTCCACCTACATCATCGGGAATGACATAGCGCTTGTATCCTTCTTCAACAGCTACCTGTTTGAGAGCCCCCTTGTTGGCATCAGTGATTGCAATGATGCGTTTTCGGGCTTCTTCCTTTCCAACTTTAGTTTCCAGGTGTGTTTTAAACAGACGAAAAGCAATGGCAGGCTCTGTTGTTGTACCTGATTTGGAGATCACAACAATGGCGTAACTCTTTTTATCAAGTAATTGCAGCAACTCAGCCGTATAATCTTCGCATATTTGATGACCGGCAAATATCATCGCAGGGTTCTTTTGTTCTGAGAAGCCCGGAAAATTATCAGACAGGGCATCATTTACAGCTTTGGCTCCGAGATAGGAACCTCCAATACCAATAACAAGCAGTATCTCAATCTTTTCCCTGAGAGGTTTTGCTGTTTCTTCTATTTCAGCCAATACTTTATCATTGATGGAAGAAGGCAACTCAAGCCAACCCAAAAAATCATTTCCCTTTCCGCTTTTTTTATGAAGGGCCTCATTGGATTGTTGTGCTTTTTCTTTGAGTTGATCCATTTCTTCTCTCTTCACAAAGGAAGATAAGCGTTCTGTCTGTACCTGAATATCGGACATAGTTTTATGTTGTTTATCGGTTTTTAAATTAATTAATTATTTGTTGTCGTATATTATTGTCTGGCATAGTGTGCTCAATGCAATTGTTTTATGAGTTCCTGCATCACTTTGTCGGGTCTTTCTTCATTATAGAGAATCCGGTAAACTGAATCAGAGATTGGCATATGAATATCATATCGTTTGATAACTTCTTGCATGCAGTCAGAAGCATAGTACCCTTCGGCAATCATATTCATCTCTGTTTTGATCGCTCTTATGCTGTATCCTTTTCCAATCATGTTGCCAAATTCCCGGTTTCTGCTGTATTGTGAATAGGCCGTAACGAGGAGGTCGCCGAGATATACAGAACTGTTGATCTGCCTGCGCCTTGTGTTGGCTGATTTGTCAAGAAATCTTTTGATTTCCCTGATGGCATTGGAAATCAGGACAGCCTGAAAATTATCGCCATAACCTAATCCATTACAAATGCCGGAGGCAATCGCAATAATGTTTTTTAATATAGAGGCATATTCAATTCCTTTTACATCCTTTGATACAATGGTTCGTATGTGGTCAGATTGTAACTTGCTTGCAATTTTTTTTATTTTCCCGGTTCTTCTACAGGCAATTGTCAGGTATGAGAGTTTTCCTGCTGCTACCTCTTCGGCATGGCATGGACCACTAATTACAGCAAAATTATTGGAGGCGACACCATAATTTAACTTGAAATAGTCAGAAATGAGCAGGTTCCCTTCAGGAATCAATCCTTTGATAGCAGAAACCACAAATTTATTCTTGAATGAAATATTTTTATTGTCAAGTGTAGCGTGAAGAAAAGCAGAGGGAACTGCAAAAATAATCATGTCGGAATCATTGATTACAGAAGTAATATCTGAATAGAATGTAATTTTTTCAGTTTCCAGCTGGACGTAAGTCAGATATTTGGCATTGCTTGCGTGTGTTTTTATGTGCCCGATCGCTTCATCATCCCGGATAAACCAATGCAGGTGTGTCACACGGGGCAAAATGACCTTCACCAGCGCTGTGGCCCAACAACCACTCCCTACTATGGCTATTTTTTGTCTTTCCATTTATTAATGATTTATTCCCTGTTTTTCTGATCTTTCTACCCAGTTTTTTACATCGTCCATAGAGGGATTCGACAGCCCCAGTTTGTTTTTCTTGTTAAAACCACAGATGTCGTTAAATAACTTTCCGGCTTTGGCTTCTTTTAGTTGAGTTATCGTTTGTATTCCTGTTTTTCGCAAAACATCTACCCATTCTTCGGGAACTCCGGTTTTGATGAAAACTTCATTTCCATCTGCCTGTGTTTTCTTCTCCGGTCTCATTTGGGGGAAGAAGAGAACATCTTGTATGCTTTGTTGTCCGGTCATTAACATGCAGAACCGGTCAATTCCCATTCCCATCCCGGACGTGGGGGGCATGCCATATTCCAGGGCACGGAGAAAATCATGGTCAATGAACATGGCTTCGTCATCTCCTTTCTCTGAAAGAACAAGTTGTTCTTTAAATCTTTCGTATTGATCAATAGGGTCATTTAATTCCGAGTAGGCATTGCATATCTCTTTGCCGTTTATTAACAATTCAAAACGTTCGGTCAATTCCGGGTTGTTTCTGTGTTTCTTGCAAAGAGGCGACATTTCTACGGGATAGTCGGTAATGAATGTGGGTTGAATGTAGTGATTTTCACATTTCTCACCAAAAATCTCATCAATTAGTTTTCCTTTGCCCATTTCCGGGGCATGTTCAATTTCCAGTTTATCGCATACCTCCCGTAGTTGCTGTTCGTTCATCCCGGCAATGTCAATCCCGGTATGTTCTTTGATCGCATCATACATCCGGACACGTTTGAAGGGACGTTTGAAGTCAATTTCTTTTTCGCCAATAGATACTTTTGTCGATTGGTGGAGGTCAAGTACAACTTTTTCAATCATTTTTTCAGTGAAATCCATCATCCAATTGTAATCTTTATAAGCTATGTATATTTCCATAACAGTGAATTCCGGATTGTGTGTCCTGTCCATCCCCTCGTTGCGAAAGTCTTTTGCAAATTCATAAACACCTTCATACCCCCCGACAATAAGTCTTTTCAGATAAAGTTCGTTAGCAATACGAAGGTAGAGTTTCATGTCAAGTGCATTGTGATGTGTAATAAAGGGGCGGGCAGTGGCACCGCCGGGAATGGCTTGTAAGATCGGCGTTTCAACTTCCAGATATCCGTGATGGTTGAAGAAATCACGCATGCTGCTGAGTATTCTGGATCGTTTAATAAAAACTTCACGTACTCCGGGGTTTATGATCAGGTCAACATAGCGTTGCCGATAACGAAATTCAGGATCTGTTACAGCATCGTAGGTTTTCCCATCTTTTTCTTTAACAATAGGAAGGGGGCGTAAGGATTTAGACAATATGGTAAAGTGTTTTACATGAACAGAAATTTCACCCATCTCGGTGATGAAAACAAAACCTTCCACACCTATGATGTCACCGATATCAAGTAGTTTTTTGAAAACAGTGTTGTAGAGAGTTTTATCTTCTCCTTCACAGATGTCATCACGCCTGAAGTAGAGTTGTATCCTTCCTGTTTCATCTTGTAATTCTGCGAAAGAAGCACTTCCCATGATACGCCGGCTCATGATACGCCCGGCAACACAAACATTCTGAAAGTTGTTTTTCTTAGCGTCATATCCGGTTTTGATTTCATATGACGTAGTATTGCGATTATAAGTAGCTGCAGGAAATGGATCAATGCCCAGTGCCTTTAATGATGTTAATGATTGGCGGCGTAAAATTTCCTGTTCACTTAATTCCTGAAGGTTCATGTGATTAATTTATTTGATAATAATGTTGAAAAAACCTTGCAAAGATATACAAAGAAGATTATTTCCCATAGGGGCGTAACTCAAAATTTTTACCGAGGTAAACATTTCGTACAGTTTCGTCTTCTGCCAGATCTTTGGCTGTACCTGCTTTAAGCACCGATCCTTCGAACAGCAGATAAGCTCTGTCTGTGATGGACAAAGTTTCATGTACATTGTGGTCTGTGATGAGGATGCCGATATTCTTTTTTTTAAGGGTGGCGACAATTTCTTGTATATCCTCTACAGCAATCGGGTCAACGCCGGCAAATGGCTCATCCAACAAAATAAAATTAGGCTTGAGGGAAAGAGCCCTGGCAATTTCGGTTCGCCGTCTTTCGCCTCCGGAGAGTTGAATTCCCAGGCTTTTTCTGATCTTTGTCAGCCCAAATTCCTCCAGCAATTTTTCTGTGCGTTCTTTTTGTTCTTTTTTGGAGAAATTACTCATTTCCAAAACAGCAAGAATGTTGTCTTCAACACTTAGTTTCCGGAAGACAGATGCTTCTTGTGCCAGATAGCCGATTCCCTTTTGTGCACGGCGGTAAACAGGTAATTTTGTAATTTCTTCCTGATCTAAAAAAATCTTCCCCCGATAAGGCGTAATTAGACCAACGATCATGTAAAAAGTAGTCGTTTTTCCCGCACCGTTCGGACCTAACAATCCAACAATTTCTCCCTGACTTACTTCAACAGAAACATTATTTACAACAGTGCGTTTGCCATATTTTTTAACGAGATTCTCTGTTCTCAATATCATTATCTTCGTTTTTTTCTTTATAAATTTCCAACTTCTGAAAACTAAAATACAACATATAAACTACCTTAAACCAT
>CAYSRH010000017.1:0-13032 GCA_964433245.1 uncultured Bacteroidales bacterium
GGTTTTTTTTTCTCCTTTTTTCTTATTTTTATAACTAAATTAGATGTTTGGAATTTGAAATAAACAGATTTTTTAATAATTAGTATTAGCAAGAAAACTCAGACTTTCCTTGCAGACATTAATTAAAAATATATTACTATGTGGTATCAAACAAAAAAAACGTCACAACTATTGATCATTATGTTAATTATTTTGTCAGCTTTCTTTTTTGGATGTGAAGCTGATAAACCTCTGCTTGAAGAGGTGGGGGTAGCTTCTTATACTTTCCGTAATCAGTTTTCGGAAGATGTGCCAGGCACACTCGACATGATTAAGGAAATGGGCATCACGAACATTGAGTTTTCAAACCTCTTTGGTAAAACATCCGAAGAACTGCGTGCTTTGTTGGATGAAAGAGGCATGATTTGCACTTCTTTTGGTGTTGGTTATGAACATTTGATGGACAATACAGGGCAGGTAATTGCTGATGCGAAAAACTTAGGTGCTGACTTTGTCAGGGTGGCCTGGATTCCCCATGATGGCGAAGCGGGTTTTACTATTGAAGATGCAAAGATGGCCGTTGAAGATTTTAATCGTGTAGGAAAAATTCTGAATAAAGATGATATTATGTTCTGTTATCATAATCATGGCTACGAATTTCAACCTTATGAGGATGAAACTCTTTTTGATTACATTGTTCAAAATACAAATCCTGAATATGTCGGTTTCCAAATGGATATCTTTTGGGTTGCCTACCCCGGGGCTGATCCTGTTGTGTATTTGCAAAAGTACCCGGAAAGGTTTTGGTTAATGCATTTGAAAGACCTTAAAAAAGGGGTTGAAGGGGATTTCTCCGGTAGTATTTCAGATAGAAAAAATGATGTGGTGTTGGGCACCGGTCAGATAAATATCCCTGCTGTATTGGCTGCTGCCAAAGAAACCAATATCCGGCATTATTATATCGAAGATGAAACCGAAGATGTGGTCCAACGCGTGCCACAAAGTTTGTCTTACCTTAAAGGTTTAACTCTTGCTGATGTAGCAGCTTATATGCTAGTGCACGAAACAATTGGAAGACCTGGCCGATACTAAAATCTGAACAATTAGATAATGGTTTTATCTTTTGTCCACGTGTGAATTTATTTATACCAGTTGTTTCAGTAAGGTGTCTTTGTCTCCTGACAGATAATCAATAGGTGCTATCTCAGGCATTGTATAAGCCCCTGGCTCTTGTTTTAATACGGCTCGGGCACATGAAGTCAAAATTTGGGCTGTTAATGCCGGGTTGTTGATACGCATGTGGAACTCAAATAACTGATTTTGTGTTTTTCCCGAAACTCCTTTATGTTCCATTAATACACCATGTCCCATATCTTTTAATTCGTCCACATCAGGAACAGGAATCACATGGGTTTCATCATTTACAAAATAACTATCTGATTTGATATCTTTTGTTACGACTTCAATTTTTGCCCCATCTTCTAACTCAACATATACCATACGACGGTGTATCCCGGTACCTGTGGGGATGGTCATAGACAAAGCATCTTTTACGCCGTCTTTGCTTTTGGCAACCACAGAATGCCCCATGCTCATACCGGGTCCAAAATTTGTATAGGTCAAACCTTTTGGAGCCATTGCTTTTAAGAGGCTACGTACCACAGAGTCACTACCGGGGTCCCAGCCTGCTGATATAATGGCTGCTGAATGGTGTTTTTCCCCTGTCTCCTTTAATAGCTTTCGCAAATCCAATATCGCCTGACCATGGATATCAAAACTATCAACCGTACAAATGCCCTTTGCCATAATAGAACTTGCAATTTCAGGAATACTTCTTGTTGGAGAACACAAGATAGCAACATCTACCTTTCCAAGTTCATCAATGTCGGAAACAACTTTGACTCCTGTTAATTCCGGAGGATTATTCCCCGAGACTGATCGGCGGACAATACCTGCCAATTCCATGTCAGATTCAGCCTGAACAGCTTCTGCTGCAAATTTTCCAATATTTCCGTAACTAACGACTGCGATTCTAATCTTACTCATAATTTACCCGTTTTTTATTTAAAATAAGTTTCTTGTGAAGGAGCAAAGATACAAAAGCATAGAAAAAATAAAACAACACTTTTAATTTTTATTGATTTTTGAAGTGTTGGCAAGATCAACAAGAATGTTTCTTGTGTAATAATTGACTGTAGGTCAGAAACTTGATTTATTTGTTTAGGTATTCTGCTATCTGAACAGCATTTAAAGCTGCTCCTTTCTTGATTTGGTCGCCTACACACCAAAAAGTTAAACCTTTAGGATTGGTAAGGTCTTTGCGAATACGTCCTACAAACACATCATCTTCATTGGCAGCAAACAGGGGCATGGGATATTTTTCATTGGCAGTATCGTCAAGCAGTGTTACGCCAGAAGCATTCTGTAAGGCTTTTTTTACTGCATCAACATCCAGTGCTTCTTCTGTTTCGATCCAAATCGCTTCTGAATGAGTTCGCATTACAGGAACGCGCACGCATGTCGCACTTATTTGGACATCCGAGTGCATGATTTTTCGGGTTTCATTGTACATCTTCATCTCTTCTTTGGTGTAGTCGTTGTCTGTAAAAACGTCTATCTGGGGAATCAGATTAAAGACCAACTGGTGTTTAAAATGTTCAATTTGTGGTTGTTCGTTGTTTACCAGTTGCCTGGTTTGTATTTGCAACTCTTCCATTGCAGCAGCGCCTGCACCACTGGCTGACTGGTAGGTGGCAACATGCACACGCTTGATATGGGATAATTTTTCAATCGGATTAAGTGCCATCACCATTTGTATTGTCGTACAATTGGGGTTGGCAATTACATTGCGTGGTCGCTTATATGCATCTTCAGCATTTACTTCAGGAACTACCAATGGCACATCAGCGTCCATTCTGAATGCACTGGAATTGTCGATCATAATAGCACCATGTTTGGTGATGGTTTTTTCAAATTGTTTTGAAGTACTTGCACCTGCAGAAATCAAAGCGATATCAATACCTTTAAAATCATCGTTATCTTTCAGTTCTTTTACTGTCAGCTCTTCGTCTCGGAATATGTACTTGTTTCCTGCACTGCGTGATGAACCGAAAAGTACCAGTTCATCAAAAGAAAAATTGCGATTTCCCAAAATTCTTAAAAACTCTTGCCCTACGGCACCACTAACACCTACAATTGCGATTTTCATGTTTTACAGATTTTTAATTTGAATGCAAAATTGCTAATTATCTATTTATTATTCATAAAAAAACATCCTTGATTTTTTCTTTTTCTTGTATTTCAGGATTGTCTTGTTGTTCCTGATGAGGTTTATGTAACTTTTGTCACTGTAGGATACGCTGCCTGATGCTATTTTTGCATTGAACAATAAATAAGTACACACGATGTTTAAAAAACAACAAAGAATTATAAACAATAAAAACCATATAACAATGAACAATTTCAAAGAAAAAATCAGTAGCAACACACCCACATTGGTAGATTTTTATGCAGATTGGTGTGGTCCTTGCAAGATGTTAGGTCCTGTTATCGAGAGGATAGCAAAAAAGATGGAAGGCAAAGTGAATGTGCTGAAGGTTGATGTTGATAAAAATCAACAGGTAGCCATGGAATACGAGGTAATGAGTATCCCCACTATGATTCTTTTCCATGAAGGAAAAATCGTTTGGAAGGGCGTAGGATTTATGTCGGAAGATCAAATTGCCAAAGTGCTGGATGACCAGCTAAAAAAATCAGCAGATGTTTAAAATCAGTTTTTGTAGGAGCGCCAGATAATTGTGCTCCTACTTTTTGTAGGCAACATAAATATCGGCTTCTATCATCACATCATTTTCGTAGTAATGATGCACGAAGTAGATGTTCCCTGCATCGTCCAGTGTTGGTTCTCCCGCGAATTGAGATAAAATCAGTTCGGGCTCACCCCAGCTGTCACCTTCTTTAACAGATCTGAAAATTGCCGGTGTGCCCAGATATGTTCTTGAAAACCACATTTCGTTCTCTTCAGAAGAAATAAATGGAAAACCTTCATCACCTTCGGTATTAATATCAAGTAAATTAACAGGATCAGACCAACTATTACCACTTCTTGTTGTAAACCAAATATCCATACCTCCTACTCCTCCATGTCTTTTTGAGTGAAAATAAAGATCATCGCCATGTAAATGCACTTCTCCGATTTGAATCTCTTTCATTAACCTGTCTCCACTATATCTCCGATTTTTCCACTTACCTTGTATATCGTCTGCAATAAACATGTTAACACCGGTATAACCTTCTCTTGCAGAAGCAAACCACATCTCTTTTCCCTGAATAGCTACAGCACCATCAAGAGCAAGCTTTCCCGGCTCCTGCAGCCAGACTCTTGCAGCTTCTGTCCACTCACCATCTTTTTTATACGAAACCCAAACACCGGAGACATCATCCAAAATCTGTTTTTCAGGTGAAATCCTTACATCTGGAGTAAAAAAGAAATACAAGGTATTACCATCCGGTAAAATGAAAGGAGAATCTTCTGCTCCGGAAGTGTTTATGACCGAATCAAGAGGAACAGGGGTTTCATACTCATCAGAATGCAGGATGGGTGGATGTGGATCTGTATCAGGAGTTCTTTTAGTAATGTCCGAAGGGAGCTTTTCCTGTCTGCTGACATTAGGGTGCTCTACAATTAATTCTTCTAATTCTTCCGAAGTTTCTTTCTCACAACTAAAGGTAAAGAAAAATAAAAAAGATAACAATGGAAACCAATTTCGGAGTTTTATGTATTGAATCATCAGGAACAAAATTTATGACTTAATATCATTTTACACTGACAAAAATATGTAAAAATTTACTAAAATCAAAGTATGACAAGAAGTTTTGATTCCTTTCGCAGATGACTGTGGTATTGCACGATATATACCCCCGGGTTATGAAGGACAGATATTGTTTCCTGATAAGCGGAATTTTGTACGGATGTAGGTTTTGTTTGCCAAAGCACCCTTCCCTGTAAATCAAAAATGGTAAGGGTGGCATCTTCTTCGGGGTTTTCGATTGCAATTGTAAATGATCCATGGGCAGGGTTGGGATAAAGGGTAAAAGAAAAGGAGATATACTCAAAAGGTTCGGGTTGTAAAGCAATTGAAAGGGTATGGGATTTATTTTCCATATAAATTGTAAGTAGTGTATCCGCATATTGTGGTGCTGATATTTTCAGTGTGTATTCATCCTGAAGAAGAGGGCGAAAGAACTTTCCACTCAGCGGATCAGAATAGACATGTGAATTCAATTTGTCATGACCGGGGATTTCAATTTTTGCCTGTATCACTTTTCCTGTCTCTGCGTCTCTTACCGATCCTTTAATGCCCCCATGTATTGCAGTAATGTATTGCAGCATTGAGGAGCGGTTCAATTGCCATAATGAATCCAAAGTCAAACTATCCGGCATTTTATTATTGGATAGCTCTATGGTTACTTCTCGCATATGCTGATAATAGTTAACATAGTCCTGACGACTTCCGTTAATGGAGTACCACGCCCATCCATTGGTAATGCCGTTATTGAAGCCGGACAGATAGTTTCCTCCGCTCCGTTCCCTTGCAGTGTCCGCATAGCGTCTGCATATATCAATATACCACAGATCATCTGCATGTAATTCCTGCCACGTATCCCAGGGGTAGTTGAGCACTTCGGCACCATCGTGGAGATTTGCAGATAAGACAAAGTGGTGGCTCTCGAACAGTGTGATCATCACCTGATTTTCGACTTGTAAAGGGTTCCCGTCAGGAGCAAGTGTACCGTCAGGATCCGGGAAATTCCGGTTCAGGTCCACATTGTTGGCATTGAATCGTGTGGCTTCTGCTACACTATGATTGCCTCCAAAGTAAGTTCCATCAGGATTTGCAAGGGGGTTGATCCAAATATCAGTAGAGTCCAGCAGCATCCTTACCGTTTCGTTGCTGTCGTAATTTTTCAGCATATATTCGATAAGATTAAGCATCATGATATATCCTGAGAGCTCATTGCCATGCATGCTGCTGCTGAACATAAAAGCCGGCAGTTGTTTTTTGTCTTGTTCACTTGCCCCCGTGATACGGGCAAAGAGTATATCGCGCCCCTGCACAGATTCTCCTGCTTTGATAACAGAGCATAAGTGGGGAAACGAATCAGCCATTTCGTACATGCGTGCCACATAAGCTTCATAGCCGGGATAATGAGAAAAATCTTCATCACTTTTAAAGATTGAAAATGGAATTGTTTCAAAGGGAATATCCTGATTTACAAGCGTATTGTATCCGGTTTGGTTTACATAAGCCCAAACAGTATCGTGCCGAATCTTATCAATTGAGATGCCTTTCCATGACTGTATTGACGGAACATCATCAAGAGAAAAAAAGAGGCAAATCTCTCCACGGTTTTGCAGTTCTGCGGGATTGCTATAAGCAGGAATCTGTATAAAACAGAGAAAAAAAACAAAAAAACAAAACTGCAAGGCTTGTTTCATAGGCTGCTATAAACTTATACATTAAAGCGGAAGTGCATGATGTCCCCATCCTGCACAACATATTCTTTGCCTTCAACAGCAATTTTTCCGGCTTCACGACAGGCAGATTCCGATCCCAATGCCACATAGTCATCATATTTAATTACTTCGGCACGAATAAAACCTTTTTCAAAATCGGTATGGATAATTCCGGCGGTCTGTGGCGCTTTGATTCCTTTCCTGAATGTCCAGGCACGGGTTTCTTTTGGTCCGGTGGTATAATAGGTTTGTAATCCCAGTAAGTTATATGCTTCACGGATCAATTTACTCATTCCGGAGTCTTTCAGTCCCAAATCTTCCAGAAACATCTGCCTCTCTTCAGGGCTTTCCAGTTCAGCAATTTCTGCTTCTGTAGCAGCTGCGACAACCAATAGTCCGGCATTTTCCTGTTGAACAGCCTCCCGAACCGCCTGAACATGTGCATTGCCATCGGGCAATCCTTTTTCGTCTATATTACACAAGTATAATACCGGTTTATTGGTCAGCAACAGCAAATCCCTGAGCAAAGGTTTTTCGTCTTCCTCTAAGGCAACTGTACGAGCTGATTGTCCGGATTCCAGGACACTTTTATAGCGTTCCAGCAATCGCAGTAATTTTTGTTGTGATTTGTCGCCGCTTTTGGCAGCTTTCTGGATTTTTTGTATGCGTGATTCAACTGTTTCAAGATCCTTGATTTGTAATTCCATATCAATCACCTCTTTATCTCTTACAGGATCAATGGAGCCATCAACATGGCTGATGTTTTCATCTTCAAAACATCGCAATACATGAATGATCGCATCAGTTTCACGGATGTTGCCCAAAAACTGATTTCCCAATCCTTCCCCTTTGCTGGCACCTTTCACCAAACCTGCAATATCAACAATTTCAATGCAGGTAGGGACTATTTTGTCCGGTTTATCTATTGCAGATAATTTTTGCAATCGCTCATCGGGCACGGAAATAACACCCAGATTCGGCTCAATGGTACAAAAAGGAAAGTTAGCAGATTGTGCTTTTGCATTTGATAAACAATTGAACAAAGTTGATTTCCCTACATTCGGAAGCCCTACAATACCACATTGAAGTCCCATATACCAGCTATTAATTATAATCGATTTAAAAAACAGCACCTGTTCAGCAACAGTTGTGCGCTGTAAAAATAGTAAAAAGAAAGATTATATACGGTCAGCTGCTAAGCCAATTTAATGTTGAGAAATAAATATATGATTTGTAAAAAGTGTATGTGGTGCACTAATCAAATTTATATCAAATTTTAATGATGACTCAACCCTTGAACTAGCATTATGAATTCTAAAAGAAATAGACCAGCCTTCGTTCATGGAAACAAGCAAAGTTGTAGTTGAGTTGTCTTCATAGACGATCTCAATTAATCTTGAGGGGAGTTTTAATTTTTGTATTTTAGCTTTGGGTCGAATATTATTAAATGCTTGATTTAATGTCCCATAGAGATTAAAAGCCTGTATCTCCACTTTATTATTTCCTTTGATTACTTTGTAAAAATCCTTATTTCCGATCAAATATTCTACCAGCTTCCTGGCAACAATTCCCGGATGTAATTTATCCAATCGTAACAATTCTTTTTTAAAAGCATTTAAGATTGGCATATAAACCACTTGGTGCATATTATGAATGCTATCCCACTTTGTCAAATGATCTTTTTCTCTGATTTCTTCTAGCATTGAGAAAATTGGTGCAATCTCTTCAAAATAAGTTTGTGAGCAAGGTATGCCAAGCCACTTATTTCCAAAAATCGGTTTTATTAATTCCGTTCGACAACTTAGGTTCTATATCAATTAAAAAATTGACTGCAGCGCTCGAATTGAGTCTATAAGCATCTTGTTCTTTTTCTGAAAAACTTTCAAAACACTTTTTTGCAGTTCTATAAGGTTCATTTTCTACAATTTGAACAATTGTAATATTTTTCAGCCTGTTGTAAAATTCTTGAAGCAGCGAATATTCAAAAGCTTTTCCTGTTAATGTTTGCTTAGCCATTATTCTGCATTTACAATTTCCAGCATCTTTTCTTTTGCATGGTGTCCTTTAAAAGGACGACTTTCTGCTGACTGACTAACTAGTTGTTGACTATTTATTAAATTGGTTTTAATTTTAGCAGCAATCGCTCTTGCTAATTCTACCGGAACAGCATTTCCTATCATTTTGTATCCTGCTGATATATGTTTATAATAAAAAATAAAATCATCAGGGAAAGTTTGAATTCTTGCACATTCTCTCACGCTTAATCGCCTGTATAAATGCTCTTTTTCTGGAACAAAAACCCTTTTATTCTGTGCAATAAATTTCATTTTAGGAGCCTGCGGATGAATAGGGGCATGTCTTCCACCAGCCTGAATTGTAAAGGATACTTCATCCCAACTTCGAACACGATTTCTCGACATAAAGATGGAGGAGAACCCACCTGTCATATATTCATGATTTGCAATTGTACATTTATCTCCATTGGTGATGTTTTCTTTCTTTGCTGGCATAACCGTATCCTGTAAATCACCAATAGCTTCTTGCAAGTTAACTTTATCAATTGGTGTTATGGATTCAGGAAAATGAAAAGTACGATCTAAATCTTTTCTGTAACCAATAAAAAAAACCCGCTTTCTATCCTGAGGAACACCATAATCTGACGCATTTAACAATCCAAACGATAAATTATAACCACATTCCTTAAAAAGTTTTTTTATATTTTCCAGTGCTTCGCGATTTGATGGAAGCAACATGCCGGAAACATTTTCAGCTAAAAAAAATTTGGGCTGTTTATCAGCTAAAATTCTTATAAAATCGAAGAATAACTGTCCCCTTTTATCCTGAATCCCTCGCAATGAACCTGCTTCGCTCCAACTCTGACAAGGAGGACCTCCAATTATTCCGTCACAATCTGGTACTTCATCCGATTTAATAGCAATAATACTTCTTTTATCAAGCATCGTACCGGTATGATTATTGGAATATGTTTCCCAAATATCTTTATCATACTCATTGGCCCATATGATATCGAAACCGGCTTTAGAAAAGCCAAGATCTAATCCACCTGCTCCAGCAAAAAAAGATACTATTCTCATTTGTTTACAATTTAATTTTGAGTGGTCAATACCTGTTATGCTCAATTCTTCTTAAAATTTAATATCTGTCTGTTTTGTATTGGTCTGCTTTAAATATCTGATTTTTTGTTCAGCAAGAATCAAGGTGTTTTCAGGACATGCTGATTCATATATCTTTCTGGCAATGAAATCACTATAATATTCTGATTTCAACTTCATAATATCTACCCCTAATGCTCGTGAAAGCTTTTCTAATCTTTTTTCATCAAAATCTCTTTTTCCGTTTTCTATCTTACTTAAATTGGCAGAGTCAAGATCAACTTGAGCAGCAAGTTGTGTTAAGGTTAAGCCCTTGCTTGTTCTCAATTTTCTTACATATTGTCCAAATGCATCCTTCATTTTTGACTTGATAAATTTGACTTGTCATGTATTGACAAAGATATAAAAGGTTTCATTTTTTGCAAACAAATACGCACAAAAATGTATAAAAAGTTACCAACCACCCATGGTAAAAGTAAGTCCAAATATACCGTCTCTGTTTGTTTTATCCTGAAAAGGGAAAGCGTAATAAGGCTCAAGTATTAACATGCCAAATAAATTATAGCGAAATCCAAAACCAACACTTGTCACAGGTGTATGGTAAAATGCCCGGGCTTGGGTAGAGAATTTTACCTTGCTTTTTTCTTGCCAGGGCAATCCTTTGTCCCAGATCAATCCCGCATCAAAAAATGCGATCAGATCTGCATAGAATATTCTTGAAGAAAAGAGAGATAAACGTCTGTATCCAATCAATGGGTAGCGAATTTCAGCATTAAAAAGTCCGATTTTTGTTCCCATAAGACTATTTCCATAGAGACGTTCTTCATCCAAATTTTCAACATTTTGCATAAACGTTGTCTGGAAATAACCGCGTACAGCATAATAATAGAAGTGGTCTCCCAGAAAATAGCGATAAGGCCAATCAGTTCCCCTGTTATACTTTCCAAAATGCAGTGCTCGGAAAGCAAAAGATAAAGGTTTTACATGAAAATATTTTCTCCCGTCAATCAGAACACCAAAAGTCTGTACTTTTCCATAGGTATGGTCAACTTGTATTCTGTAGCGGTGTCCGTGAAGGGGTGAAGTGAAGCCAAAATGTGAATTGTCTCCTACCATAGCAATGTATGTCGTATAATAAAAATAACTTTCCCGGTTATCTAATTTTTTTTCCTGCCAAACGCCTCCTTCATAATAAAGGCTGTCGGTAGAAAATCCGTAGCGGGTAAAGCCCCCCCCTAATTCAAAACGCATGTTTTTTGATATGGGATAGTTGCCAAAAAGAGAAACATCGTCAATATAAATTCTGTTTTTACTGTATGCTGTAATTGCACCTTCATCATTAAAAAAGTATCCAAAAAAACGATAAGGAATATGACTGTACCCAATACCAAAATTTATTCTTCGCATTTTATTGATATAATATATTGCCCCCCCGATATCCTGAATTTCCCCATTAATCTGTAGTGCTGTATATATTTGATTTTGTTTTAACACATCACTGAAGAGGAATTGAACGGCCCCATAAAAAGAGGTGTTAAAGGAACTCATGCCGGCCCCGACTCCCGGAGACCCCATATATTCGAGAGAAAGGCGGGGTTTATAAGTTTGTGTCCGGACAGAGTCTTTTTCCAACCTGTTTATTGGTTGTGTTTTCAGATTTTCTGTAACAAACGTGTTTTCGGGATATTCGTAACCGGGCAAATAAGAAGCACTTCTGTCGCTAAAATACATTGATACCTGAATGTTTTGAAGATCAGATGCAGATACTTTTGCAATACTGTATTTTTTATTTTGGTACAGCGTGTAAACAATTTCATCATTTGCTGTTATGGAAATAGAGGGGGAGAGAAATGTAACACCACTGATCCCTGTGTAGAAATTGGTTTTTTTGTAAACAATCTGTTCATCAATTTTATATTCGTAAAGATTTCTGTACCCATCTGAATCAGAAAGGAAAAATATTGACTGACCGTCTTTGCTGAAATGGGGTTCTACATTATCTGCACCAAGGAAAAAATAAAAAACATTTATTTTTTTTGTCTTCATATCGAACAGGCATATCCGGTAGTCTCCATATCTGTTTTTTTCAAAATCAGTATATTGACTTCTGTCACTGACAAAAACGATTTGGGAACCATCAGGTGCCCATTTGGGTTGGATATTTGAATAGGGATCATTTGTCAGTTGCTCCAGTTCACCGGTTTCAAGATGATACAGGTATAAATCAGTTTGACCGTCCATAAGTCCGGAAAGTACCAGACTTTTTCCGTCATCGGACCAATCCAGATTACTAAAAGCGTCCAATGTAGGGATTTCAATTTTATGCTGTATCCTTCGTCGTTTTGTGTCGTAAATGAGGATATTGTTTTTTCCTTTCACAAAAGAGATAATCGCAAAATGACGATTGTCAGGTGCCCATGTTCCGGAAGATCCTAAATATTTGAATTCATCTACATATGCTTTTTGAACAGTAGAAGTGATTTTTCTGTCAATCTTTTTTTCCCCAACGTCAGCAAGATAAAAATCCAGCGTAATAACATCCCTGTCGGAAATAAAAATCATTTTTTCTCCATCAGGGCTAATGGCTGGAGAAATGTTCAATTCTCCGGCATTTTCATCATTAAAAAGCAATTCCCCAAAAACAGAATCTGTTGTATTTTTTTTAAAGGGAATATAAAAATCTTTCATAGCATTTGCCCAATCAATGGAAAGCGAATCAGCTGATACACCAAGCACTTGTTCAAATGTTTTTTCTGTACCATATTTTGGGAAATTAATAAGCAGGCGGGGCAGTACCTCATCACCAAAGCGACTGGTAAGATATACCAGAAAGGCATGTCCATAGCGGTAAGGAAAATATTCAGCCATGTTGCGTGTCATGTCACGAATTGAAGGAATGTCATCGCGTGCTACGGCATCACGCATCCACATGGCGGTATGCCCGTCAACACTGCCAAGAGAAAGATATTCAGCCATGCCTTCGATATACCAGAGAGGAACATACATAATATGAGGCAAGGCAAGGCTGTCATTGTTTTTAAACATCCGGTATTGAAAAACATGTACCATTTCATGCCCCAACACACGCCATGTTTCCCTGTTGGTTTGTAAAAAAGGCATCACAATACGATTTCTATATCCTTCTGTTACTCCACTGGTGCTTGTTCCCAGGAGACTTTCAATAACTGTTGTTTGTAAAAAATCTGCATGGTTATTATATAGGATAATAGGACTTCTGCCTGATATTGTATCTTTGAATAATTTTTTATGCCGTGCATACCATTCTTCAGACCAAGATCCAAAAGTTTGAATGTTTTGTGAATCCTTTACATAATGATAAATTGAGAAATCAGGTGTTTCCATGACCTGAAAATCAAATCGGTCATACTGCACCTTGTTACGACCAAAGTACTGACCGTAAAG
>CAYSRH010000018.1:0-12823 GCA_964433245.1 uncultured Bacteroidales bacterium
AACGTGAGGTTAGGCTGCGTTTTTATATGGGACCAACGCAGAGTTTTAACAACAACTATTCGGGTTGGAATATTGATGACTTGATTATTACCGGAAACTATGTGCAACAGGATGTAGGTGTTTCGTCTTGGGTGACGCCTGTTGATGGTTGTGGGCATACAGCTTCCGATTCTGTGCAGGTATGGGTGAAAAATTTCGGGGCTGAAGATGTGATGGATGATATCCCCTTGATGTACAGTTTCTCGGGCGGAGTAAATGTCGAAGTGTATGACACGATATTCGGAGGCATTCCTTACCAGGATAGTGTTTTGTTTACTTTTCGAACCCCTGTGGATCTTTCGACTCCCTACTTTTATGATAAGACGCAGATTTATGCTACTGCGCTACTACCCGGAGATGAAGATGCTAGAAATGATAAGATAAGTACTTCTTTACGCGTCGTGCCTACCTATACCCCTCCTTATGTAGAAGATTTTGAAGGGGGATTCGGATTTTGGACTGTCCTTGGCGAAGATAATGTATGGGCACATGGAATGCCTACCGCTGTTATTATTGATGGGGCAGCATCAGGCAATTATGCCTGGGTAACAAATCCCCACGGCACTTATAATCCGGGAGACTCTATTTATGTAGAGAGTCCATGTTATGATTTAACCGGGGTGAAAAATCCTGTATTGCAAATGGAGATTTCTTCCCGATTAAATGCCGGGTTGGATGGTGTTGCCGTACAATATTCCATTGACGATGGAGCTACCTGGGATTTGGCATCGACACATTCGCATCCTTTTCATTGGAACTGGTATAATGCAGACAGTATAGAAGGTCTCGGTGGTCCCGGGTGGGATACAACTTATCCTGACTGGACAAGCGCCCGACAGTTTTTGCCGGTCAATACAGCCAACCAGTCGCATGTTAAGTTCAGGATTGGGCTTGAAAGTGCCGGTGGTGAATTGCGGGAGGGTTTCGGTTTTGATGACTTTACGGTGTATGAGGCCCCGGTTGACGTGGGGGTCTCCGAGCTGGTGTATCCCTATGACACCTGTGATCTGAGTCCTACGCAGGAAGTGGTGCTGGCAATTAAAAATTATGGCATCGATACCTTGCACATTGGCGATAGTTTTATGGTGGAAGTAGCTGTGAACAATGAACAGTGGCATAGGGATACGGTGATTATGGACAAAAATGTACCGGTGGGTGATACCTTTCATTACCAGCCATCGGGTACTTTTGATATGTACCTCGCAGGCAATTACCACGTGAAAGCCTATACCATCTCCTTTGTTGATGATAACATCTATGCCGATACACTGTACAATAACGATTCTATCTTTGATTCTGTATTGGTGTATAAGCCTTATGTGTTTTTTGGTCCGGATGTCTATACCGTTCGTCCGGACACCCTTGTGCTGGATGCCTTTTCTGATGAGGGGAACCTGTACACATGGCAGGATGGCTCAACAGACTCCGTCTTCCATGTGGAGGATTCCGGACTATATTATGTTGAGGTGCTGAATCCGAATACACTTTGTACGGCACGCGATACCATTTATATTCATCGCCTGGTGATTGATATGGAGGTCTCAGATTGGCATGGCATTGCGAGTGATTGCGAAATCGGCGATTCTGTGCCCATCACGATGGAGTTGACGAATGTAGGAACCGATACAATTCGTTACGGCTATGTAATTGATTTTACCTATGAGGTCGAAGATGTGGCAGCTGTCAGGGAAACCTGGGTTGTTCCGGATACAGTGAAAATTGCTCCGGACAGCTCTTTTCTATACACCTTTTCACAAGCTTTGGACATGTCTGCCGTTCGGGAATACGCCTTTGTGTTGTATGTGGATTATCCTGATGACGATGATGCTTCTAATGATACCATTTATCGACAGGCAGAGGTATATGGCTATCCTGATTTTCAATTGTCGCCTTCTGATACAGTGCATCAAGGCTTCTCTCTTTTATTGGACGCCAGACAAGGCAATGAGGAGTGGGTGGATTTTGCCTGGCAGGATGAATCAACGGACTCCGTATTCCTTGTGACGGAGCAGGGAACAGGCATGTATTATTGTACTGTAACCGATGTTTATGGATGTTCTTCGTCTGATTCATCCCGCGTGCGTTTGGTCATTGTTGATGTGGAGGTAGCAGCGATTCAGGAGCCATTGAAATCTTGCGGATCTATGTCTGATGATCGGGTCTTTATTCATCTTATGAATGCAGGTACTGACACGCTCTTTGCCGGTACTTTAATCCCTGTTTCTTATCAGTTTGATACATTGCCTTTGCAGCAGGATAGTGTTGTCTTGACAGCCCGCTTTGAGCCAGGCGATTCACTTACTTTTGAATTTGACAGCATGGTTTCTTTTGATGGTACAGGTATCTATGAACTTTCTGTTTATGCAACATTACACAATGACAGTGTGACCGATAATGATACGCTGGTAGCACTCTCTTATTTATACGAGCTTCCTGTGTTGAATCTGGGATCGGATACATCGGTTCTCAATGAACCCTCTTATACAATAGAACCGGATCACTATAAGGCATATGTCTGGAGTGGAGGGAGCACTGATTCTGTGTTCATTGTGAATTATCAAAACTGGTTTCAGCGTGTTTATCTGACGGTTACTGATAGTAATGATTGTCAGGCATTTGATGACATAAAGGTGAATCTCGATTTTTTAAACCTTGCCATTGATACGATTATGCTTGAAGATACGATCTGTGAATTGGATGATGGTATGCCTGTGAGTATTGTGGTTGCAAACAAAGGCACACAAGTTATTCCCGGGTATTCGATTGTTTATAGTTTGAATGAGCATGATACGATAGAGAACGTAATCAGCAATTCGTTGGGCTTAATGGCCAAAAGACAACATACAATTTATTCTAACATAATTGAACAGGATGAAGGATCTTATACTTTATATTTGGCCTTAGATGTAGTCGGTTCTTTTTATCAGGATATTGTCCCTGAAGATGACTCGGTATTTCGTCAATATAACTTATATGGTTTGCCTGATGTGGTTTGGGAGGATGTTAATGATGATACGTTATCTCTTGATTTAGATTTTCCTTATGCCCTGGGATTGGGTATTTCTTACGCATCATATGTATGGGAAGATAGTGTTTCGCTTGATCCTACCCTTGTTGTTTATGAAGACGGATGGTATCAGGTACGGGTGATGGATGCAAATGGATGCTTTAATACAGATTCTATTTACGTGCTTGGACCTATTGGTATTGACCACCCGCTTTATGGTACGATTACTGTTCATTATTATCCGGTACCTGTACGGGATATCTTGCATGTTGAACTGGCTACAGAAGTGCCAGGACAGTTGATGCTTGATATCATATCCATGCAGGGAAAGAAACTGTCCAATCGTTCCATCGAAATCGCTGCAGAAGCTGAAGTTTCATTTGATATGTCCGGTTTTTCACCCGGTGTATATTTACTTCAGATAAGAGGTCGCAATTTGCTTTATAGAGGTCGAATAATTGTTGAATAGCTTGCGCATGTAGCGGGTAATTGTATAGAAAGCGGGCATTAAAAAAGGTAAAAAACTGTCTGAAAAAACGGTTACTGATCTGTTTTGATCATTTTTACCATGTTCCTGTTTCCTTCCTGATCATATACCAGGATTATATATACTCCCGGATCCAAGTCTTTGACATATAATTTGGTTTGTTTTGTCCCGACATGTTTTTTTTGTTTCACCACCCTGCTTGTCACAGCATTCATTATCAAAACATTATCTATAATCTTGTCAGACTTTGCGTTAATTTCGTCAACAGCAGGGTTTGGCCATATTGTTACTGGCAGGGCAAAAATATTGTCTTCTGTAATTTCAGATATTACAATTGAAGTATCTTCAAATATCTTCATATTGGAAATTTCCTGATGTTGTAACTGCATGTGCTGATCTTTGGACAGGAAGACCATGTTGTTGAAAGACCCTGTAAAATATTGACCTACCTGGATCGAAAAGTGTTCGGTTCCGGAACCAGAGTAGATCAATTCCGGACGTTTAGCCCAGTCGATTGTTCCGTATATCTGTACAGCATTGGCTTCGTCTCCTGTTTGGAGAATATTGTCGTCATCAAACATTATTCCCTGTACAGAACCCTGATCAGTGGATGAATAGTCAAATTCCAATACGGTCTGAGGAGTCACTTCATAACCCAACGCTATTTTCTTATATCCATTGCCGTAAATATGAAGGGAGGTTCCTCCGTTTGTTATTTCTGCATCTGCCATTACAGGATCATCGCTATACGATTTCACCCTGTATTTATGGATGCTGTCCTTTACATTCACTTCAAACATATCTCTTACATTACCTTGTATAAGCAGGTCATAACCATTGTTGCCATATATTCCTCCCAAATCTCCGTCTTCACCAAAATAATAGATCCTGAAATTCAACGTGTCGGTTATATTGTTAAACCCGGTAAGCAGGATGTCCTCTGTTCCATAGCGTATCAATGTATCCGATGCGATCTCATTGCCGGCAGCATAAGGAAGTTTATTGCTGAAAAGGGCATATTGTCTGGTTGTACTTCTGTTTGAGTTCATCATGTTCATCGTGATTGCGTTTAGATCAAGTATCTTACCTGTTTTGGGAAGAATGCTGAATTCGATATAATCGCCGGCATTGATGGCATTTTCCAGGGTCAATTCATGGTGCTGGAATGTAAATCCATCAGTCCATGACCAACTGGTAGGGGAGAGGTTCGTACCCATCTTTATGAGTCCGTCAGGGTTGTCATTGGAAATAGCTTTATGATAGTAAACTGCTTTTGAAATATTGGTATCCCCTTCACCTTCAAAATCCCATGCCTGTAGTATTTCGGGCATGTCCACAACATCCCCGCTCACCGCTTCGAGTGCCCCTACATCGCGTTTTCCTTGTGGAAGGTTTCCTGCAAAATCATGTTTCACGGGACCATTGGTCTGCCATTCGTACAATTCTTTAATGGTGGTCAATGCATCAGCCAATGTGCCCTGACATACCCTCAGGAAATCAATAACGCCATAAAAGTAAACATCCTGCATTCCGTCCTTGCCCACAACAAAATCTGAGGTATTGGACAATGAGGCATTTGAAGGGATGGAAACAGTGTTTTCATTGGATAATGATCCATCCATATAGATGCTCATTCTTCCTGAAGCCTTGTCAACCTCTGCCAATACATGATGCCATTGCTTGTCATTATATGCTGTTGAGGTTGTAATAGTAAAATCATTTCCCCCGGAAGAAATCTGAAATGAAAGGTTTCCTGAAGGTTTTAAATACAACCTGTAACCAGCATTTCCATCGTATTTTCCGGCGATGGTCGTATTATCTGAGCTGTTTAGGCTGTCAGCCCGGAATATAACTTCGATAAGCATGTTTGTGGTGTCAATATCCAATGTTTTTCTTTCTGTCCCCGGATACGTCATCACTTGATCATCTCCGAATATTGGATTTGCATTTCCGTCATATCCTCCGTCCGGGGTAGGATAAGTCCATGGAGCAGGGGGCAGGTCTTTGGCTTTTCCACCCCACCAGTCATTGATATTCAGGCGGATGTCGTCTGTCATTTTAGCATGTGTGCAGACTGCATAATGCGTTCCGTCAAACAGTAAGCCCCCGGTGGTCCAGTCTTCTGAAGGTGAAAGAATATAATCCTCAGGGCTGGCTGTATCCACAACTGTCAATTCAAAAGCCGGAAGTTTATAATAGGTTTTTCGCTGAAAATAAGCTTGTGTCATATAAAAATGATAATCCAGAATTTGTGCAGGATTGCGGTTGTTTTTATTAAAATGCCATTCTCCCACCGTAGCATATAAAGACCAGGGGATAAAATAATTAACGCCATTGTTGACTGCTATTGAAGTGGTGGCAGGGCGAAAATCTGCCTGTGAGGCTGATGGGTTATCTGCTTTGGGTAAATTTTGCCTGATCGGGAGATCGTCGCCTACATCATTTCCCAACCTGCCACAACGTAATGGATAGTTCTGCATTTGCCCCGACATGATAGATATGGCATCGGATTCTATGTCTTTTTCCGCTCCCTTGTCTGTTGTCACCAAGGTACCTCCTATGGCATCTCCGTGAAAGAGGTTATTGGTATAGGCCAGGGTTCCTGCACCATCAATACCCGAAGCTGCATCATCACCACCGCCAATAAGTGATGGATTACCACCGTGGTTTGAACTGATAAATTTGCTCGTGATATCAACCAAAAGGTTTCCATGCATGTCATTGCGATTCCCTGAGGTTCCCCCAAACCCTGAGCCTGTGCCGACAATAGTATTATTGATAAACTGGTTCATGTATCCGAATACATTAAAATACGCTGAACGGACACTTGTATATGGATCGGAAGGATCATATTTTCTTCCCCAAATAATATTATTAAAATTATATAGCTTAAAACCTCCATCAAGGTACAGTGGATATGATAAATTTGTGGTGCCGGTATTAAACAACCCGCCCGGCAAGTGACCTACAGCATTTCCTGTGATATTGGAATAGCAGTATTGCGGACCGCCCTGCCATAGTGCCAGACCTCCATAGTCATTCACTCCCAATGCTGCATGTTCAATTTTGTTGTGGTGTGTCAAAATCCGTGTCAATGGCACACTGAACCCCGGGTAATTACCGTCTGTGCTACCCCCTTTGCCTCCATGAACCACGAGACCTGAACCAAACGAACGGATGATAATGTTTCCTGCTATTTCGGCTGTGTTTGGATACCCGATACTTACACTGGCCACATTAGACCACTGGTGTCCATTGTGCCTGAAACCGGTTTGCCTGACCATGTTTCGTAATACTTCAACATGTCGAAGATCGCCGTTATCTTTATTGCTTGACCTGCCACTAATTCTTATTGCAGAACTTTTTACTTCATAGAAATCATTGTCGGTGATGGATATGCTGTCCATTATATCTGTACTGGTTTTGCATTTAAATTCCAATGCATTGTTGGATATATGATGGAAGTTGCAATTTTTTATGACGATATCCGAGCAATTGCCTTCCACGAGGATGGTGCTCTTGCTGTCCTGCCACATCACATTTTTATTGAACCCGTTTCGTGTAAAGGTGAGTCCGATGATATGGATATGGCTTTGGTCGGTAATTTCGATACTTGGATAGGCAGAGGCTATCTCTATCGTTGTTTCATTGGGATTTCTGTTTCCGGATAAACGCAAATAGAGTATATCATTGCCTTTGTCATAATAAAATTCATTGACAGTATCTAATAATTGAGGCAGGTTTTCAATCATATAGCGTGTTCCTGGCTGTATTGGTGTTTGGTTTGGCTTTAACCCGCCTTCATTTGGGTTATAATCTCCTTGTTTGATGGTCGTCGCTGTTGGTGTTCCCATAAAACTGCCCCAGTGGCTCCATAATGTGCCGCCATCAAAATAATCGCAGGGAAACCCTGCAAGACGTTCGTCATAAGCCCGGTTGGAGGTTTCGTGACCACCCTCTCCGTCAGGAACAGGGTTGCAGAATGTATCCATATCCTGTATTTGTGTCCATCCATCCCACTGATACCAGTAATCCGAAGCAAAATTAGTTCCGGGTTCCTGCCAGTTCGGATCACGTGCCAGGTGTAGGTCTTTAGTCTCTCCTCCTGTCACTTCAAATAATACGGTTTCAGCAATATCACCACCCCAGTCCGGATGTTCGGGATACCATCCGGAGGCACTGATATACCAGACGCCTGTGGTATCCATTCCTGCCGGAACATCGTTTATTGTTGCTTTCTGCCAGTTTGAGGCAATCTCTATAGCACCAGCAATTACAGCTTCTCCGTCGCCCCATTCCGGACTGCTTGTCAAACGGATGGGGTCATCAGACACCCCGGATTCATTGGCAATTAAAAAAGAATTATTGGATGTCCCGGACGCTTCAAAGATACGGTAAGTCACCCCGCGCTTAAAGACATAAGTATAAATACCGGAAGCCTCCGCGGCATTCCCGGTGGCTCTTGCATCCCACGGATGATGTTTCCATGCGGTATTGGTATCCAATCCGTCATTGGTGTCATCACCATTTTCATAATCAATATATCTGATTTCTGAGCCAGATGAGAATTCAAAAGGCTCTGGCGCCCATTGCAAATCACCGGTTTCCAATACAGTGGCATGAGCTTTTTGCCAGGAATAATCCTGTGTATAAGAATATTTGATTGTAAAAAATAAAAAAAAACCTGTGATTAATATTAATTTTAGCATAATCGAATTTTTTCTTTTTTAACTTATAATTATATATATATTCTTTTGATTAATAAATAGCTAAACTGTTTTATTCAATTTTTATAATTTTCACAACATGCCGATCTCTATTTTTATTGTAAACAACAGTATAATAAACACCCGGAATTAAATTACCAACAGCCATAGTTGTTTCCTTTGAATTTATATTATTTTTAATTGTTTGAACATGACCTGACACAGCGCTCAATATTTCAACCTTTTCTATTTTGGTTGAAGATCTTATTGTTATTGTTTCTTTAACAGGATTTGGCCATAATATGACTGCCTTGTCAGATGATTGTTGAACGACTGTTTCATGAACCTGAATGGATGAGTCCTCGCAGATAGAAATATTATTAAATGTTTCCTGCTGTAGTTGCCAGAATTGGTCTTTGGCAAGAAATACCAATTCTGTAAATGAACCAGTAAAAAATTGTCCTAACTCAATAATGAAGTGTTGCGTTCCGGAACCCGAATAAGCAATACCGGAACGTTTAGCCCAATCAGTGGTTCCGTAAATTTGTATGGCATTGTCTTCATCTCCTGTTTGAAGCAGGTCGTCATTATCAAATAACATCCCTTGAACCGAACCTTCATTATTAGATGAATAATCAAATTCCAATACAGTGTAAGGAGTAACCTCATATTTCAGATCAACTTTTTTATAACCGTTTCCTATAATTTGTAAGGACTTTCCATTGTTTGATACTTCATGTGTAATGGTAGCAGCGTTTTCACCATAGGTTTTAACAATACATTGATGTACACTGTCGTTGACATTAATATCAAAGAATTTTTTCACATGTCCCTCAATCAGCAAATCATAACCGAGTTTTCCGTATATTCCTCCGAGTTTACCATCATTGGTTCCAAAATAATAAATTCTAAAGGTGAGCGTATCGGTTATATTGTTAAATCCGTTTAAAGTAATAGTGGCAGCCTTGCCCTTGATTAAAGTATCCGAATCAATTTCGTTTCCTGCTATAAAAGGCAATTTCTCACTAAATAAAGCATATTGCCTTGGTGTATTGCTGCTTTGATTCATCATGTTCATGGTAATCCGGGTTAAATCAATAATTTTTCCTTCTTTAGGAAGAATAGAAAATTCAACATAAGCATTTGCTGAAATGGCTTCGGTAAGTGCAGAATCATTTACTTTAAATGTAAAGCCATCCGGCCATGCCCAACTTGTTGGAGAAAGTCCATTTCCCATCTCAATTAAGCCTCCGGGATTGTTTTCTGAAATCGCTTCGTGATAGAAATCTGCTTTAGACCTTGTCGTATCGCCTTCGCCTTCGAAATCCCAAGCCATTAAAACATCGGGCAGCAAAACATCTCCGCTTCCAACTTCAATCGCCCCTACATCTCTCCTGGCAATCGGCTCATTTCCTGCAAAGTCATATTTAACTGGTCCATCGGTTTGCCATGCATATAATTCACCAATGGTTGTTTGTGCATCTTTAAGGGTTCCCTGACAAATTCTTAGGAAATCGATCGCCCCATAGAAATATGTGTCGCTGGTTCCGTCCTTACCTACAATAAAGTCAGCGGTGTTGGATAAAGTAGCTTCGGAAGATAAGGATGCAGTACTTTCGTTAGATAAGACCCCATCGAGATAGATATGCATAGCGCCGGTTTCCCGGTCTATCTCAGCCAGAACATGGTGCCATTGATGATCATTGCATGCCTGGGTCGTAGCAACCGAATACTGATTTCCTCCTGAGGAAACCAAAAATTCAATCACACCGGAAGAATTGGCAAATAACCGATATCCATTATTGCCATCATACTTACCGGCTATGACGCTGTTGGATGAAGCATGTAAACTATCAATACGTACATTGACCTCGATCAACAGGTTACAGGTATCTATATCCGGGGTTCTTCTAAACTCGCCCGGATAGGTCATTACCTGGTCATCGCCAAAGACAGGCGCTCCTTTTGAGTTATATCCACCGGAGGGTTCCGGGTAGCTCCATGGAGCCGGCGGAAGGTCGCCGGTATCGCCATCCCACCAGTCATTAATGGTCAAGCGAATATCGTCTGCCATTTTAGTGTGCGCACATGTGGCAGATCTGTTACCATCAAAAAGAAGTGCTCCTGATGTCCAGTCTTCAGAAGGCGAAAAAACATAAGATTCTGTGGTTGCTGTATCAACATCCAATTCAAAAGCAGGTATTTTATAGTAAATACGTCTGTGGAAGTAAGCTTCTGTCATATAAAAATGATAGTCTAAAATTTGTTCAGGTCTTCCATCGTTTCTATTAAAATGCCATTCGCCCACAGTGGCATATAACGACCAGGGAATAAAGTAATTAATACCGTTATCTATTGCTGCCGAGCCTTGAGCCGGTCGGAAATCAGCTTCTGAAGCAGAAGGGTTTTCCTTATCCGGCAGGGTACTTCTGATAGGTAATTCATCGCCGATATCTGTTCCTAAATTTCCACAACGGAGAGGGTACTCCTGCATCTGGAGCGACATGATGTTTATACTCTCAGACTCAATATTTTTATCCGCTCCCTTGTCTATGGTTACCAGGGTTCCGGCGATAGCATCGCCATGAAAAATATTGTTTGAATAAGCCAGACTGGAAGCGCCATCAATACCGGATTCCGCATCATCGCCACCGCCAATCAAAGAAGGATTGCCTCCATGATTAGAACTGATAAATTCTTTTGATATGTCAACCAATAAATTGCCGTTCAAATCGTTCCGGTTGCCGGATGTGCCGCCAAAACCTTTAGCTGTTCCAACAATGGTGTTATTCACAAACGGATTTAAATAGCCAAAAACGTTAAAATAAGCAGATCTGACACTAGAGTAAGGATCAGCCGGATTATATTTTCTTCCCCATAAAATATTATTGAAATTATATATCTTAAATCCGCCATCCAGATATAAGGGATAAGATAAATTGGTAGTTCCACTGCCCCATAATCCTCCGGGAAGATGCCCCACTGAATTTCCGCTTATATTATTAAAGCTAAAAATAGGACCTCCTTGCCACAGGGCGAGTCCCCCATAGTCATTAACGCCAAGCGCTGCATGTTCAATTTTATTGTGATACACCAGTATTCTGGTAAGCGGTATTTTATAACCAACATGGTCAAGATTGCCCTCCTTGCCTCCAAACACAACCATGCCTGAGCCAAAAGAACGATGAATCATGTTTCCTGCAATAGTCGCAGTATTTGGAAACTTTACACCTATTGCCGGCACATTTGAAGTTCTTGTGCCATTATGTCTGAAACCTATATTTCTGAGTCTGTTACGTAAAATGTCCACATGTTTTAACTCGCCTTTCAGATGCCAGGATTTTGATGTATCGCCCTTGCTTCTGCCTGAAATATTTATTGAGATACTCTTCACTTCAAAAAAATCATTATCAGCAATCAGAATACTATCCATAATATCGCCTGTTCCATCGCATTCAAACCGAATTGCATTATTAGCAATATGGTCGAACAGGCAATTTTTTATTGTAATAAAAGAACTGTTGCCCGTAACACTAATTACGTTTCCTTTAAACCCGTTTCTTGTAAAGGTTAAACCGGAAATATGAATATTGCTCTGATTTTGAATAGTTATAGTAGCATAGGTAGAAGAAATTTCTATTTGTGCGGTATTGGGATTTCTATTGCCGGATAAGCGGATAAAAAGCCTTCCGGTAGTATCGCTCCAATCTTTATTATAGTAATATTCATTTTCATTATCCAGAAATTGAGGTAAATTTTCAAACATATAGCGGGTTCCCTCATTAAATTGATAATGAGGTGGTTTTACGCCTCCCGAGTCAGGACTATAATGTCCGTACTCAATCGTCTTAGGTGTTGGGGTTCCCATAAAACTTCCATAATGACTCCAGATGGTTCCTCCGAGGAAATAATCGCAAGGATATCCTACTAACGAATCATCAAAAGCAAACATGGTTTTTTCATAACCTCCCTCTCCATCTGGAATAGGATTACATGCAGAGTCTATTTTAGGCATTTGTTTCCATCCGTCCCATTGATACCAATAATCGTTAGCAAAATTCTTTCCTGGTTCCTGCCAGTCCGGGTCTCTTGCAATATGAAGATCATGTGTTTCACCTCCGGAAATTTCAAAAAGAATTGCTTCACTAATAGATGAATTCCCCGGCCATTGCGGATGTTTAGGATACCATTCCGATGTATTAATATACCAAACACCGGTTGTATCCATCCGTTCCGGTACATCATCAGGAGTTGCTTTCTCCCAATTACGGGGTATCTCTATTGACCCGGCAATAATCGCATCACCCGTACCCCAATAAGGATCGCTGGTTAAACGGATAGGATCCCCAGATAATCCTGATTCGTCAGCTTCTAAAAAGGGATGATTATGACCTGACGAACCTGGCGATTCATAACACCTGTAGGTAACGCCCCGTTTAAACACATAGGTAATTACACCTGAACTGTTTATAGCGTTATCTTCTGCACGCGAATCCCAGGGATGGTGCTTCCAGGCAGTTTCAGGTGTTAATCCGTCATTGGTGTCATCACCATTTTCATAATCAATATATCTGATTTCTGAGC